>JAHWKS010000421.1 GCA_019347795.1 Planctomycetota bacterium
CTGTCATAGCGACGGCTAGAAGCACCGCAGCGGCGAATCATGCAATAAACAATTTCTTAATTACTCTGTCTCATTGTTGTAGGTAAGGGGAATGAGGCTCGAGCGACTTTTGTCACTAGCGGCCGAGATCCGCGCTTTCGCGAATTAGCGCTACTCGGGGTGAAAGAGTTTGGCGAGATCTTCGACATAGGCGTCTTGATCTCCGCTGATTCCAATCATCAACTTCAAGGCATCGTGGGAGACTTGTGATTGCGTCTCGTCCCTCAATCCGATGAGCTGGGCGTTGATCTCTGTGCCGAAGCGCGACTTCGTGACGATGCCTCGTCGTCCAAGCTCGTCAAGAAACCGTTCAATCTGGTCGATGCCCATCTCTTGCATCGGACGAAGCGGATGTGCCGAGAGCCAGCCCTGCCAGAACCTGACCGATTCTTCGCTGCCTGACAGCAGCGCTAGTGCGCACAACCCCAGGTCGGGCTCGTCGGGTCGAACCGTGGCGAACCGCGTTACCGCGTCTGCATTGACCGCACGCTTCCGCACCAGTTCGGCAATCAGGCGCCGCGTTCGGAACAAGGTTTGGCTAAAGGTGAATTGATAGTCTCGGCCGCTCACGTTTCGGCTGCGGGCGATCGTGAGCGCCTCGCTCATCGGGTTGCCGAATTCCGGATGGCCGCAAGCCAATTCATGGGCCCACTGGAGCCGCCGCTCTTGAATCGCCGGGGCTTCCTCGCTGGCCCACGCCTCGAGGATTGCGCGAAACACTTTGACGGGATGCGTCTCATCCTTGAGGGCGTGCCAAACGGCGTTGTCCAACTCCTGGGTCGAATTCGGCTCCTTGATCGCCCGCTGCCAATTCCGGCCCGTTTCGAACGAGTTCCGGCGTGCCCGTGAGACCATCTGTCGGGCGCGCGAAAGTTCGCCCCAGGGGTTGTTCGCGTCGTCAGCCACCACGATTGAAACCGGCCGGCCGCCGATCCGTTGCGGCTGTTGGTGCAACTCGACGACGACTTGTCCGTCTTGAACGAAGCTGTCGTACTCGAGCGTGACGAAGTGAACTTCGCCGCCGACGCGGACGGGAATGCGAACGGACTTATCTGAATCGTTCGTTTCCGTGCATAGGGCCGACCAATAACATCCGGCGAGCAACGCCGCGGATATCACGAAAATCCTGGTCATGGGAGACCTTCTGTAGAGAGTTCGGGGCTAGGGCCGTTGGCCCAGTTCTTCCATCACAGCGACGACGCGCCGCTGATTGCTTTGCGTAAGTTCGTCGAAGCCTAATGCCAACCAGTAAGCAGCGTTGGCTCGTTGGACGGGTGAAGCACTCGGGTCTTTCAGGACGCGTAAGGCGGCCGCATTGACCGTGTCTCGCGAAGTTGCCGCCAGGCCGCCGTGGACCCGTTCCATCACGTCGAACTGCCGAATCCGCGCCTCGCGTACGCCTGTGGGATTCTCAAGCAGGTCGTTGAATTGAGTGGGAAGGCGAAAGCAAACGTTGATCAGCTCGGTTCCGGCTTTGACGGGATTATCTCGAGCGACCCGAGTGATGCGGGCAGCGCTGTCCGCGTTGCCGTCGAGCGCGAACAGCAACATGTCGGCGGCGACGCCGATCGATTCGCCGTTCACGCTCTTCGACCCGACCCGGGCCGCGGCGACCTCGAGTTGTTGCCGCAACTCCGCAGGCGTGTCGTCGAGCACGATGACGACGATGGCGCCGTCCTGATGCACACACCAAGTTCGCAGGTAGTCGGTTCCAGCAACCTGGCTGACGAACAAGCTGGCGTGACCGGCCGAGGCAAAGTAGAGCAGGGCGCCGCCGCCGATATAATTCGTCTGCTCGTTTTCGACGAGTACGAAGCGATCCGCGACGAGCCCCAGGGGAATTGCTTCACGATCCATCTCCGACGGAGTAAGCGGAAGTCCGTGCCACAATCGCACGTACAGTTCGCCCAACGTGCCGGACTCGAGCAAGGTCCATCCATCGAGCGCAACATTTTCAGCCGGCAACGACTCGCGGTTCCAATGCGACTTGCCCAAGACGACGCTCGTCGATTCCGGCAGACCGCGAAACTGCGACGGATACCACTGCTTCCAGCGAGTGAGGTTCGCCAGAGCATTCTGAATCGCATGGCACACGCCCCACGAATAGGGAAACCGCACGTCCTTGGAGACGGCGTCAATCACGTCGCCGCGGACGCCGCTTGCGTAAACGCGTTCGCAGTCGCTCTGATACCGCGCCAGCAGCATCGTCAACTGATCTTTGCCGGGAATCGGATCCCGCGAATCCGCGTCGATCCAAATCTGGTACATCTCTTCCGCGATGATCGCCGTGCCCTCGATCACGCAGAGGGCCGCCATGAACGCGTCTTCGTCTTCGTCTTCGCCGAGTTGATCCAGAATCTTGCCGAGGCCGAAGTTCTGATCGATCAGCGCATGATGAAGTTCGTGGGCAAGCGTGACGGTTTCGTCGGGGGAACCGCGTGGCAGGACGATCTCCTTGGCCTTGTAGTCGTAGTAACCAGCAAGGCTGGAATCGACGAGACGGCGGTATTCCTCTTCCGCCGAATCGATAGAGCAATCGATCAGCTCGAGCGTCGACAAGATCTTCCAATCGACTATGCGGTCCCTGCTTTGAGCGTGGGATTTCACCTTCTGTTCATGGCGAAATGCTTCCACCGTGGGACGCCGAATCTCGACGTCATGTTTGTATTTCAGGCCCGTATGGCCTTCGAGAAACTGCTGAATCGCTTGCAGTTCGCGCGTGAGGTAGTCGTCTCCCTGGACGGAAAGGGTGACGCCGCCTGCGATGGCCGAACTCGGAAACGCAAGCAGCAGCAAAAGGATGTGGTTGAACCGCATGGGAATCCTCTAAGGGTGTTGTTGGTGGATTTGCCCGGCGACCTTTTGGTGGATCACGCGGCGGATTTGCGGAAGCAACGACCCCCGTACGAGTTCACGCTCCCAGGCTTCGACATAGGTCTCCCGCAGCCCCTCCGCCTGCTGTTGATGCTTGAGGGAAGCGAGGCGCAGATCGATGTAATGGCGTTGCAGGTCGAGCAAACGACTGTGAAACTCCTGGCTCGCCTGGTTTCGCGCATCGACTCGCTTGGAGTCGGCCTCCAGCGGGTCAGCCCCGGTTCCTAGTTCGTCCGCTTCCTGGAACTGTGCGAAGGCAACCAGATATTCCCGCTTCCAAACTTCCTGAACGGAGAAGGGACTGTCGCGCCACCCCTCCCTGAATGACAGGGTGAAAATTTCGTCCGGCGGGCTGACGTCGAGGGAACCCGACTTCGGTTCGTTCCCATCGATCACCCGAAAGTCGTCCAGCACGGCGTCGTCCGCGCCGTTGAGCGCGAGGATGGTCACCAGATCTTCCGGGAACCGATCGTCCGCCTTGACCGGCACGAGTTGCATGGAGATCTGACCTGAGATCACCGCACGGGCGCGGGCGGGACCGTTGTAGATGTGGCAAACAATCTCTTTTCGATCGCCATGTCGAACGAGCAGTTGCACGCGGTTGGGCAGAACAATACGTACGCCGCGCTCCGTGAAGCTCCGTCCGGCGATCCGGGTGGTGGAGTCCACGAGACTTGAGGTGGCCACGACGCGGTGCAAACGGCTCCGGTAGTCGTACCATTCGGTGCGAATCGTCGCCCATTCGCCGTCGGTTTCGATGGTGACGGCGCAGGCGCTCTTGGGCGCCATGAAAGGGTTGATGGCGATCTCTTGTTTGAACGGAGACTTGGGTTTTTTGATCTCCAGAAGTCGATAGCCTTCGCCATGCCGCCGAAACACGTCTTCCGAGACGTCAACGCGGCGGGCGAGCGCCAACAAGGCATCGCATTCGCTGGCCTGAATCATGCTGCGCAACCTCGAAATGCGCAGCGCCTCGAACGTTTCTTCCAACTCGTTGCCGCGAATATTCACGGGAAGCAGCAGCGGGATGATGAGCGTGGCGAAAACCACTCGAATCATGGGATCACTCCTGGGAAAAGAGCGGGAGCGCTCGGCCCCCGCTCGGGATCTGGCCTGTGAGTGCGACACGCACTAGCGCGCCGGAATCGACTCAGGCGGGCTGGGCTTTTGCTCCTCGACCTTGCGAAGTTCAGCCTCGGCGCGGTTCAGCTCGATCTCGAGCTTCTCGATTTCGAGCGAAATCTCTTGACTCCGTGCGTTGGTCGTAGCCGGGCTCTCCAGTTCATCGGCCGCCTTCGTTGCAAGGTCAGCCAACTTTGCCAGGCGAGACGAGATTTGCTCGCGCTCGAGAATGCCGGCATGCATCTTCTTGGCGTACGCGACCAGCTTTTCGCTGTAGCTTTCGCCGACCGCTTTCAGGCCCCGCAGCGACTCGTCGTTGTACGACTTCGCTGCGAGTGCCTGCCGCGCTCGATCAAGCACCTCGAGGTGCAGCCGCTCGACGCCGGTTTCGGCGGCTGCGAGCCACGTCGTGTCGAGGGCAAAGCGTTCATACGGCTTGATCGTTTCCGTCGGAGCCGCACGCTGGTATGACCTGGCGCCCGCGGGAGGAGCCGGGCGCGAGCCATCGGCCGTGCGAAGTTCGCCGGCGGAGGGAATCCAGTACAGAACGTGCGCTCGCCGGAGTTGCGCCAGGAACGCGTGGGCCGCGAAGATGCCGCCTTCGCCAGATTCGCCGACGGGTTCGCCGGAATTGAGGCGGCGGACAAACACGAACTTGTCCTTGGAGATGGCCGTCAGGGTCGTCGGCAAGCCGAAACCGTCGCTGGGCGAGCCGCCGGTTGACTCGAGCAACAACAGCATCTCCGGGAACACCAGAACCATGCAGTTGCTGGTGTAGTCGCCGTAGTGCTGGCTGCGAGTATGGTTCTCCACCCGGTCGAAGTGCGGGTCACCCCAGATGCGGACGCCCTCACCGGTGGCCGGGTTGGTCAGCCAGAAGTCGTTGGCGCCCTTGAAAACCATCACCCAGCCGTTGGGCAACACAACGCCGTTCTTGAGGTGGGCCACGTTGAGTTGCACGGCGGCCTTGCGCTCGACGTCGCCCGACTTGACCCGGCGGTAGATTTCCGCCAGCCGCGGCAACTGAGTGCGGGGAATGAAGCGATAGAGCGTTTCTTCACACTCGCGAAGGCGGCCCGCAACGCCAGCCATCGCCTCGAGCGTCAGCAACCGATGGAGCTGACTTTCATAGACGGGCGCCGACAAGCGCCCAACCGTAGTGCCGTTGGAGAGCGCTGCGAGGCTCGGATCGCGGCTTTGCGCGATCCGGCCCAGGGTGCTCGGCGACGAAATCTGCGGCAACTCCGAATGGTGCCGCGAGAATCCGCCACCGTGCGCGACGGCGGCCCCCATGATCAGGAGGCCAGCCGCCAACGCACTTACGACATTCTTCATCTTCATCACACTTGCTCCTTGTGAGGAACGGGGGACTTCGCCAACTACTTGGCGAACGGATAAACTTTGCCGCCGACGACCGAGGCCACGGGAACGAGGCCGCTACTGGAAGTCGTGGCAAACAACAACGTGCCGTCGTCACCGGCGAAGACGGCGTAACGGCGACTTTGGCATTGGTTCTTCACCTCGTCGTAGAGCCGGTGCGCGGCTCGGCACGAGCTGAGAGACTCGCGCGCCTGTGCGGTCTTGTGGACCTCGTGGGCAGCCGAACCGCACGCAATCACGGCCGCCGGCGTGGGGGGGGGGCCCGGGGCGAGGGGGGGGGGCGCGGTGGCTCCCCCCCCCCCCCCACCCCACCAGCGGGGCCGCGCCGCGCACCCCCACCCCGCAGCCGCCCGCCGCACGCGCGCGCCCCGCGGGTG
>JAHWKS010000422.1 GCA_019347795.1 Planctomycetota bacterium
GCCACCTCGCGAAGCTTCTGGCCGCTGGGGTAGTACCAGGTCCAAACGCCGTGGGGAACGCCGGCGTGGAAGGACCACTCGCTGACCTTCTGCTTGTTCGCGTCGTGGATGGTCCAGGGTCCGTCGATTTGCCCGTTAACGAAATGGGCCTCCGAGAGGAACGGCTCGGCGAAGCCGGCGTAGATCTCCTCCTGGAACAACGGCGCCTCGCCGCGGTAGTACCACCGCTTCCACAGGCCGTGCCGCTTGCCGTGGAGGAATTCGCCGCCCCCCCACCTCTTTCCGTCGGGCAGGAAATAAGTGAACGGCCCGTGATTGACGTAATCGCCTCGTTCGTTCTGAATCACGTGCCGCTCGATCTGCACGGCCCCGTTCGGATAACGCTCCTTGATAACCTCGCCGCCGGGCGCGACTACGGCATCGGGAGGCACCGCGCCGTCCTGAGGCGCGGTCGCGGGAGGCGGCGCCGGATCGCCCGGAGGCGGAGGGGGATCATCCTGGGCCGACGCGGCGCCGGTCCACAGCGAAAGCGCGCACGTCGCGACGACCGGCCAGGCCGCAGCACGGCGGATGAGGCGACCAGGGAACTTCAAATACATACGCGGCTTGCTCCTGAATGGCGAAGGGGTTGAGCAACGCAAGTTAACGACTGGCAATAGCTTAGGGAAAACGACGCCGCCAGCGTAGGGGTCCCGCGGAGCGGCGTCGCCGTTTGATCATTCGCTTTTCCCGCCCCAGGCGGACACCGATTCTCCAAAATGTACCACGCAACCTCCGTCCACGTTCGCTCATTCTATCAACTAACACGCCGACAACTCAATTCATCACGGACTCGGACCGGTCGCGGGGGACTCGACGAAGAAGTCCTGGAAGTCGCCGACGGCTTCGGCCGTGCCTTCCATGTCGTACTCGTCGGAGATCAAGCTGCCGATGAAGGCCTGCATCGCGCGGTTGCCGATTGGCGTGGCGTGGTGGGTGGCGGTCTCGCTGGCGAAGTTGATCAGGTCGTACACGCGGCAGCGGGCCGGCAGGATCCGCTGGCGCTTCGTGCTTAGGGCGTCGAGGTTCGCCAGGCCGTAAATCTCGTTGAGGTTGCCGGTCGTGCGGTAGAGCGAACGCAAGAGGGCCTCGCGCTCGAGGTCGCATTGCTCGCCGAGCTTCATCACGGTCTTGTAGAGCTGCACGCACTCGCGGACCGAGGCCCACGACTTTTGCGCGCTCTCGAACCGCTGCCGCAGGGCGGCGTAGCCGTCGCCGTTGTCGTAGCTCTCCAGCGCGCGGGCGATGCAGTGGCCGATGTCCTTCCCCAGGCTCACGTCGCTGCGGAAGGCCTGGCTGTAGCCGATGGCGCCGTTGGAGCAGATCAGCCGCAGGAACGAAAGGTACAGCTTGGGATGGCTGAAGCCGTCGATGGGCGTCTCCATCACGAAGCGGTGCTGGAACCGATCGGCGCCGATCGTGAAGGTGCGATCGCCCGAGCGCGGGGCGTGCGTGCTGGTGACGATGCCGCTGTCGTAGTGCACATCCCGGCCGTCGTAGCGGCGGATGAGCGTGGCGACCTGATCGTAATCGATCACCGGCCGCTTGGGGCTGCTCACGGCCAGGATACGGCGCCCGCCCTGATCATTCCGCTCAATGCAGTAGCGGAGAGAATCGTCGGCGGAGCGCGAGGAGATGCGATGGAACACCTCGGACGGCTCGAAGTAGCGGAAGACGTTATCGCTGACGCCGAAGCGGTTGAAGAAGGATTTCCAGAATCGCCGCGTCGGCTGCACCTGCTCGCCGGCCAGCTCCAGGCCGGTCACCGTGGTCTTGCCGCCGGGGCTTTGACGCGTGCCGGCGATGCGAATGTCTTTGACGGACGTTACGCCGTAGTGGAAGGACCAGGTGGTGGTTGACATGGGAGGTTCTCCTGAGGTTGAGGGGAAGAAGTGGTTGAGTAAATTTCGCTCGCAGCGCGAAACCGCAAGCGTGGTTCACATGTTTAGCGGCGGGGCTTGCCCCGCGCGGGTGGCGGCTTACAAGTCCACGCGCCGCACGCGCTCCCACGGCAGCGGGCGGGTGCGATGCGCGGCGACGACTTTCGGCAGCTCGGCCTTCGACATCGCGACCACCCGCCGCGCGTTCTGCGTGATCGCATTCAACGAGCGGTTCAGCGTCAGCGTTCGCCACGCGCCGTCCACCCAGACGTACTGCTCGTCGGCCATCGCCGTCTTGATGAACGGGTGCGGCGTCTTCCTGCACTGCACGATCTGCTTGAGGGGCAGTTCCGCATGCTTGCGGAACACCCGGCCGCCCATCTGGATCGTGCAGCTCTTGCCCGAGGGGCGGCAGAACACCGTGGCTAGCCGGGGGCAGTCGAACCCCTCGGTCAAAATCGCCATGTTGATCAGCACGTTCACCCGGCCGGCGAGGAAGGCGTCCAGTTGCCGGTCGCGATTGCTCTTGGCGGTCACCACCTCGGCTTCCTGCCCCGCCGCGGCCAGCAACTCCCGGCACGCCTCGCACTCCTCCAGGCGATGGAAGAAGATCAGCGATTTGCCCCACCGCTCCGGCTCGGCGGCGTAGAACCGCGCGACCGACTCGGGCGTGTGCTCGGGAATGGTGAAGTGGCGATACCGGCTGAGGTATCCGTCCTGGATCAACTGGTGAATGCCCGCGTCGGTGATGACCTTGTCGAAGCAGAGCTTGATGCGGTCGGTGCGGTAGGGCGTGGCGGAGAGGCCCAGCACCTTCTTCGGCCGGACCGTGCAGTGGAGGTTGGCCATGCTCATGGCGGCGTCATGCTGGGCCTCGTCCACCACCAGCACGTCCACCGGCGGGGGGCTTTTGTCGAACATGGAGATCAGCTTCATCTCCACGTTAAAGCCGCGGCGGCGGTTCTCCTCGTCCGCCTGGCTGAGCAGGTTCCGCCGCATCGCGACCCAGCCGACCGAGTAGCCGAACAGCCGCTGCAAATGGCGGGCGACCGTCAGCCCCATCACCGTCTTGCCGCTGCCGGTGGGACTTTCGATCATCACCGAGCCCGCCTCCGGCTCGCGCTCGCCGTGGCGGTTGACAAACTCGCCGCGGAACATCCGCACCGCCTTGGAGATGATGCGAAGCTGGTAAGGCCGCGGCTCAATCGCAAGGCCAACCATGACCTCCGGCAGCAGGTTATTGTCGGCCTCGCCGGCCGGCGGGCGGGAATGGCTCCAGTCCATGGGGCGACCTTTCGTGGGCGAAGAAAATGAAAGAGGCGACGTTCGCCTCTCATCAATACCCACATCTTCCGCCCACCCATGACACGAGCGGTCACACGCCGGAGAAATTCCGGAAAAAAATTCGTAGGCCAATCAGCCCAATCGCCTTAATTCCCCGTCACCGTATACGCTGCCCAAAAGATGGGATGGGCGGCTTCGTGGCGGTCGCGGCGGGCGCGGATTCGGGTGCGCTGGGCCTCGGCGAGGGCGTCGGCCTGGTCCTGGCCTTGGGCCAGCGTCTCGAAGAAATCGGCCATCAGCCGGGCGGATTCGAGGTCGGGGATCTGCCATAAGGTGGAGACGACTCGCTTCGCTCCCGCCAGTTGGAAGGCCTGCCGGAGGCCCGCGACGCCTTCGCCGCTGTGGACCTGGCCGAGGCCCGTTTCGCAGGCGCTGAGGACGACCAGCTCCGTCCCGCGCAGGTCGGCGGAGACGATCTCCAGGCCGGTCAGAATGCCTTCCTCGCCGGCGGCGCTCTTCGCTTTGCCGCGCTGATTGCAGCCGGCCAGGAGCAGTCCGCATCGCAAGAGCGGATCGTCCTCGTCGCCGTTCTCCAGGAAGAAGCCGTGGGTGCTGAGCACCAGCGCCCGCGGCTGGCGCAAGCGGCGGAAGACCGACTCCAGGGCGTACTGCCGCTCATATACGATCGGCGGATGGCCGGCGTAGCGCTGCAGGCTCGGCGTGATCGCCTTCGCCTCCGCGGCGGTGGCCGGAAGGCGGGCGACCCGCCCCAGATCGCTCAACGTCGCAAAGCTGCGCGTTTCCGGGATGCCCGGGAGCGATCGGCCGCGGTAGATCGCGCGGAGCGACGACTCGACCTCCTGGCCGGAGAGATCGAAGTCGGGGTCCGCCATGATGACCGGCGCTCCGTTCGCAGCGCCAGCGTCCGGCGCCGAGCCGCGCACGCCCGTGATGTAGCGGATCGAATGCGACTCGACCAGATAGCGTCCGTCGCTCCTGGGGAGCGCGGCCCAAGGGGCCAGCCACAAGGCGCCGTCGGGCGAGAGGACCAGGCGCCGCGAATCCGCCAGCTCCGCTTCGAGCGGCTGAAGGATGCGATGGCTGAGTTGCGCCAGCTTTTCCTGAAGCGATCGCTCCGCCTCCGGCTCGCCGCGTTGTTGGATCTGCCCGGTCGCGTCGCTGATGCCTTCACGCACTTCGGCGAGCGCTGCTTCAATTTGATCGGCCGGCCCGAGGTCGAAGAACCGCACGCGGGAATCGCTCTTGCGCAGCGTCCACGCGATGTAGTGCGGATCGGCTTCCGGCCTGGCGCCGAAGAAGCTGACCGCGGGCTGCGCGCGATCCAGACGCACGATCTGCACCAGCACGCTCTCCTCCGGCAGCGAATTGCGAACTTCCGCCAGGCTGATCCAGGCGACGTCGCGATGGGCGTGGCGGGATGTGCGGCCCAGTTGCCGCTGCAGTTCGTTTTCCTTGGCGAGCAGCTCCCGCCAGAGCGATTGCTTCTCGTCACCCGCCGTGGCGAGGGCCGCCAGGCGGCGGCGAACGTCGTTCAGCTCGGACAGCACGCCCGCCAACTCCGGATGCAAGTGCGCATCGCGAGCTTGCAACAATCGCTCGGCGAGCGTTTGCTGCACCAAGCCCTTGTCGTTGAGCGTCCATTCCAAGGCCGCTCGAACGAGTTCCGATTCGTCGGAGTGAAGGCGGGTCATCGCCCCCGCATCCATCAGGCGGCTTCGCTCTTCGGCGAGGAATTGCAACTGCTCCGGTTGCGATAAGCCGGTTAACGCGCCCGCGATGTACCGCTGATAGATGCGGCGTGATTCATCGAGCTTCTTCACCGCGAGAGCCAACTCGCCCTGCCGCGCCAGGAGCAGTCCCAACTCGTGCAGCTCCAGCGCTACGTCGATATGGTCGTTCCCCCAACGGCGGCGATACGCCTGTTCGGCTTGCTCGGCCAGTCGGCGGGCCTCGGCGTCGCGGCCGAGGCTGGAGTAGACGCTGGCGAGCATCCCCTGCGACTGCGCCACCCAGCGGCTGTCGTCGGGCAACAGCCGCTGCCGCGCGGCAAGGGCCTGCTCCAAGAGCCGCTGCGCCTCGGCGTGTCGGTCTTGCTGATAAGCGGACATCCCCAGCCCGTGCAGCCCCTGCGCGTGCATCAAGCGGGCGTGCTCGTCTTGTCTTCCCTGCCACAGCGCGATCGAGCGGCGGAACCACGGCTCGGCGTCTTTGTGGCGCCGCATCGTCATATAGAGATAGCCGATGTTGTTGGCCCGCACCGCCCAATCGTCCGGGCTGCTCTTCCCCGCCAGCGACGCGAGGAAGAGCCGCTCCGCCTCTTCCCACTGATTCAGGCGGAAGCAGACGAGGGCGAGGTTGCCCTGGCAGCGGAGATACATTTCGCTGCCTTTGCCCGCTTCGCGCTCGGCGGCCGCCAGGCAGCGGCGATAGAGCGCTTCGGCGTCGTGAAGGCGGAAGGACTCGGAGTAGCAGTTGGCGAGAAACTCCTCGAGCTTCGCCGTGTTGATGTTGCCGGCGTTGAAGCCTCCCTCG
>JAHWKS010000423.1 GCA_019347795.1 Planctomycetota bacterium
AAGCCTTGGTGACGGATGACTCGCTGGACTCCGACGCCTGGACCGAGTTATTGACGCCGGCGGCCGCGCCTCTCACGCCGGCGTTTGTGCGGCGGTTTCACGACTCGGCAAGCGGCCAATCGAGCCGCGTGACTGCGGCCCGGGTTCTGGCCCGGCTGGCCCCGCCGGAGGTTCGTACGGAGTTGCTGCTGGAAGCCGACGCGGCGCAGTATCCCTTGCTATTGCAATCCCTCATCCGTGAGCGCGACGCGGCGGCCGCGCTGCTGGAATCGACGCTCGGCCAGCGGCCGCCTGAGGACGCTGAGGTTGAGCAACGGCTGCGCCTCGCCGGTCGGCAGCGCAACGCGGCGGTCGCTCTCGTGCGGTTCCAGCGGGATGCGCCGGTCGAGCAGCTACTGATCGCCGGGAAAGACCCCACGGCCCGAACGCTTTTCATCGTCACGGGCAACGACTTCGGCGTCGCCGCCGATGCGCTGTTGCGGCTGGAATCGAAGTTCACGGCGCCAACGGCGCGCCAGGCGCTTTGGCTGGCGTTGGGACAGGACGGGCGCCTGGCTCCCGACCAGCAACGAGAGATCGTTCAACAGGCGGGCGCCCGCTTCGCCGTTGCGACGCATCAGACGGAGCGCAGCGCGCTGGAATGGCTTCTGCGGCGCCTGCGGCCCGAGGAACCGCTTGAACAAAGCGCGGCCGAGGAATCAGATTGGCGGACCACCGCCGAAGGCCAGACGCTGCGCATGGTGCGCGGCCCGGTCACGTTTCTGATGGGCTCGCCCCGCGATGAGCCTTCCCGGGAGCACCTGGAGTCGCAGCATACGCGGCGGATCGATCGCTCGTTCGCGATCGGCATTTATGAAGTCACCGTGGAGGAATACTTGCGGTTCGATCCTGACTACCCTTACGCCCGCGACGTAAGCCCCACCGGCGACTGTCCCGTCTCGAATATGTCCTGGCTGGGCGCCGTTCGCTATTGCCGGTGGCTGAGCGAGCGGGAGGGGATCTCCGAAGATCAAATGTGCTACCCGCCGCTAGAGCAGATTAGCGAGAGCATGATCGAGAGCATGAATTTGCCCGCCGATTTGCTCTCGCGGACCGGCTATCGACTGCCGACCGAGGCCGAATGGGAGTATGCTTGTCGGTCGGGCGCCGCGACGCGGTGGTTCTCCGGCGAGGATGAGCAGCGGCTTCCGAACTTCGGCTGGTCGATCGTCAATAGCCGCGAACGATGCTGGCCGGTGGGTTCCCTGGCGCCCAATGCCTTCGGATTGTTCGATATGATGGGCAACGTTCACGAGTGGTGCCAGAACGGTTACCCCGGCCCCTTGCAGGATTATCCGGCGGCGGACCTCGCGGGGCCGCTGGTTGATGACGTGGCCGAGCCGGAATCCGGCCTCTATTCGGAGCGGGGGTTTCGCGGAAGCTCCTACCGCTCGTCGCCGAAGGCGTCTCGCTCGGCGCAGCGTTATACTTATCCAATCACGACGCGGTTCAGCACGATGGGATTCCGCATCGCCCGCACCATGCCGGACGATTAGCGGCTTGCTACGCCTTTGCCTGGGAGAAGCGCGATGATGTTTCTGACGGCGGCGATGGTTATCCTGCAAGCGATCATGGCAGCGCTTGGTTTGGTGATCTGGCTGGAATTGCGGAAGCTCCGCGAAGCGCTGTGCGCGCAGGTGGGAGCTCCGCGCCGCCTCTATCGGGAGTCTGTTGTATCCAGCCGGCTCTGGTACGTGCCTCAGCCCTTCGCCATTTGGAAGTTCTCCGGGAAAATGTGGCAGTTGGAGCACGCCACGGTTCCTCCGGGTTATCAAGCCGGCGCGCCTCCCGCGATTCGCGGCGTGTATGAGGGACAGCGCGTAAAGACCGCGTGCGTGAAGAATTCCGATTGACCGGGGACGCGGCTTGTACGTCCGATGACCGCACTGCGCTTGCCAGAGTCGTGTCGCTTCCGCGACGACGTCGCCCGCTCGGGCGGCTGCGAAACCGCGGAGTGTCGCTTGTTGGCGGAGTTGATCGGCTCTACCTCGCCCGCTACGTGCCGCGTCGCGCGGGATGCTTGCGAGGCCTGTTGCCGCGCGCCGGTCAGCCCGGACGTGCATCGGCTCAACGAAGTCATCGCGTCGCTCATTCTGGGAGCCTCCTCGGACGCGTCAAACATGGAACGAGGCCTCCCTCAGCGGGAAGCACTGTCGGATGAACTGCGCCGCCGCGCATGCGACGCCTTGCAAGTTGCTCCGGCCGACCACGGACAGATGCAGCAATTCATCGACAGGTCGGTAACCGTCGAAACGTTGACCCGGCGTCTGACCGATCGTATCCCGTTCACGTACTTGCGGTACGGAGACGGAGAATGGTTATCCGTGCTGGGGGTCGAGGGTCGCAATTGCGACCGCCACGACTTTTTTCCTGAAAGCCTCGGCCCCGAGCTGCGACAGGTCCTGTGTCAGATCGCAGAGTTGCCGCCCGATGCTCCCTCCGTCTACGTCGGTACGACCTGCGACCTCCAGGAGCGGGTTCAACCGTTCCTTTCCGTCCACAGGCTGCGCGATCGGTTACATTGGGTGAGCGACGCCCTGTTTCGCATGGGTCTGGTGAATCTGACGACCCGCGGCTTTCTGGAGGCCGTGATTGCATTCCAGGGAGCCAAGCTGCTGGTTGGGAACGAGTTTCTGCGTCCGGCCGCGCACGGGCTGGGATGCACGCACGTGGTCATCCCCCTGGAAAACTGCTACTCGCGGATTGATTGGATGGAGCGGGCCTGCCGATTCGACGGGCCGGGCCTGGTGATCTGCTGTGCGTCGATGGCCTCGGAGTGTCTGCTATGGCGGTTGCGCCGCCGCAACCCGGAAGCAACCTACGTCGATTGCGGCTCGATCTTTGACGGCATGCTGGGACACATGATCCGCCGCGAACTGGCCGAGGCGAGCGAGATGCTCCGGCGCTGTTACGCTCCGTTGTTTAAGCCGTTTCTTTGACGTTGGCGTCATGACAACTTCTTCCGCCGTTGCGCCGCCAGCATTTGAGGCATGCCGCCATCGCGCCTTCCTCGGCGACGGCGAGGGGCGGGCCGCCTGGTGCGGATTGACGCTGGCAATGACGCCCTGCGCGGCGCCGGTTGATTGCCGGGTGGATGTTTCCGTATGTGACGCCTGTGGCCATTGTCCGTCGCCGTCGAGGTTTCGCCCGAACGCCGTTGTGGCTTCGCTCGTATGGGAGGCGACGTCGCGCGTCGGCCAAAGGCATTCGGATCCGGCGACGACGGTGCGACTGGCCGAAACGCGAGCCTGGGCGAGCCGGTTTATGGCGGAGGAGGGGAAATTGGCGCCGGCCCAGCCGGAAGTCCGATCCGCCGCCGATGGTCGCCGCCGGCTTTGGTCCCGATTCCGGCTCGGACGCCCCCGGGTCGGCCTGGTGGGTTACAACAACGCGCGCGGGTTGGGCCACCAGAATCGCGACCTGGCCGGCTGGCTGCCGGTGGATCGCTGGCTGGCGCCGGACGAAGCGGGCGAGGCGTCGGCGCCTCCCGCCGGAATGAGGCGCCCCCTCGACTATTTGGTTCCCGGCGAAGATGTGCGGCGGGCGCTGGAGCGGTGGCTGCGCGGGCTGGATGTGCTGCTGTTCGTCGAGTCGCCGCTCATTGATGGGCTGACCGCCTTGGCCAAGGAGCGGGGCGTGCGGATCATCGCCGTTCCCAATTGGGAGCGACTGCACCCAGGAATGGAATGGCTGGACGACGTGGACGGGATGCTCTGCCCCACGCTGCACACCAAGCGCGTTCTCGACGATTGGAAAGAGCGGTTCGGCTTCCGCTGGGCGGCGCACTACGTCCCATGGCCCATCGACACCGAGCGGTTTCCCTTTCGGCAGCGGACCGCCAGCCGCCGGTTTTTGTTTATCAACGGCGGCGGCGGGCTGGAGGCCCGTCGTCCAGACGGCTCGCCGGCCGGCTTCCGCCGCAAAGGATTGGAAGTGCTGGCCGAGGCGGCGCGGCTGGTCCCGCACATCCCGCTCATCGTGCGGACGCAGACGGACGAGCTTCCGCCGCTCCCCGAGAACATCGAGGTGCGGTGGGCCGCCGAGGAGAATGATCAGCTTTACGACGAAGGAGACGTCTGCGTCCAGCCGAGCCACTGGGAGGGCCTTGGCTTGCCGTTGTTGGAGTGCCAGGCCGCGGGACTCCCCCTGCTCACCCTTGACGCTCCGCCGATGAACGAGCATCACCCCCTGGCCGCGATTCCCGTGCGACGCACGGAAGTCGTCGAGGCGTCTCCGCTCCGGCCGATCGCGGCGCCGCGGCCGGCTGCGGAGGACATCGCCCAGGCTTTGGAGTCGCTCTACGGGCGAGACATCGCCGGCGCCAGCCGGGAGGCGCGGGAATATATCCAGCGGCGCCATTCGTGGCGATCGCAAAGAGCAAACCTTTGGGATTTCCTCCGTCCATGAGCGATTCGATCCGCCCCCGCGGAAAGTTCATCCTCCCCACGCCCGCCACCTGCCGGCATCGCGGCGATGTTCGGAAGCAGGCTGCAGGCGGCGAAGACGCCGTATGCGAATTGCTGCTGGAGATTAGCGGCGTCGAGGACCGAGCCCTCGCGCGGGTCGGCGAAGACGCCTGCCGGGCGTGCTGCGAATCGTTCCCGCCGACACGAGCCGCCTGGAATCCCGTCATCGCGTCGCTGACGTACGATCTGGCCCGACGCGTCGCGGAGGAAGGCGGCGCCCCCGGATGCACCGCGCCTGCGGCCCTGCAGTTGCAACGCGAGGCGGAAGCGGCGCTGGACGTAATTCATTCGCCGGAGGAGCGGATCATTCCGGCCCGCGCGGTCCTTCCCTGTCGTCATCTCGGCGATCCGATTCAACCGCCTTCCGCCTCCGCCGAAGATCCGGAGCGGACTTGCCGCCACCCCGCCCATCGAGTGACCACGCTCGCGAAGTGCCGGCTTTGTCGCGATTGGGGCCACACCCCGCTCCGCTCGCGGCGAATGACGCTGAAGGAGTTGACTCCGCCTCCCGGCCGGCGGTGCGGTCCGCCGGTTCGCACATGGGCCGTGGGCGTGCTCACGGCGCCGCGGCGCGAGCCGACGCTCGAGTGGTGCCTGGACAGCCTGATCCGCGCCGGATGGAGCGAGCCGCACGTGTTTATCGACGGCTCGGTCCGGCTCCCCGAGGCGCATGATCGGTTGAGCGTCACGTGGCGAGAGCAGCGCGTCGGCGCCTGGCCGAACTTCTATCTCGCCCTCAGCGAGCTGGTGCTCTCGAATCCGCGCGCCGACGCTTATTTCATGGTGCAGGATGACGCCGTATTCTACGACGCCGAGAATCTGCGATCGTTCCTGGAGGGCGTCTTATGGCCGGGCGAGAAGCCGAGCCTGACGTCGCTGTACTGCTCGCAGGCATACAACCTGACCGAGCCCGGCTGGCGGCCGCTGGAGCGGAACTGGGTGTGGGGCGCCTTGGCCTTCATCTTCCCGCCAGACTTGGCGCGGGAGTTCCTCAACGATCCCTGGGTCTTCCGCCGACGCTGGGAGGCGCCGCGAAACGGCCTGGCGGGCATCGACGTGGCGGTGGGCCAGTGGTTCGCCTCCCGCGGACTGCCGGTATGGCTTCCCAACCCCAGCCTCGTGCAGCACGTCGGCAACGCCAGCAGCATTTGGCGGGACGCCCGCAATGCAACGCTCCGCCGGGCCGATTGGTTCGCGGGCGACCTGGAGGCGCCATTCGCAGCGGACGCCTCGCTGGCGGACTTTCC
>JAHWKS010000424.1 GCA_019347795.1 Planctomycetota bacterium
GCCCTGCGGAATCACGCCGACGCACTGGTCGTCACAGTCGCCTCGCCCTGGAACGCCCGCCACTTCTCCATGAGCTGCCGGCGAAGCTGGCTGATCCGCGCCGCCGAAACCTGGAACAACTTTGCGACCAAACTTGTCGATTCGCCCGAAGCCAACTTGAGAGCGATTCGCCGCTCCCGGTCTGACAGCGAACGCATGAAGGCGTCGAAGTCGATCCGCGCCGCAGCGGTATCCGCTGGCCCGGCGCGGCGATCCTCCACCAAAACCTCGCGCCACCCCTGCTCTTCGGCGTCGTAACGATCGAGGCGTTGAACGCGAACGCCTTTGCGCTGCTGGCAAGCCCTCGAAGCAATGTCACGCACGTTGGTGCGTTCGGCGATCTGCCGGCCGCTGCGGACCTGCAGGATGGCGTAGCGCGCCAACGGCCCCGGATAGGCGAGGCTCGCCTTGCCTAGTTCGCAGAGGCGAGCATAGGCGGCCAGCGCGTTGGTGAGCCCCTCCTGGACCGCCTCCTCCCGGGCGTCGCGGTTCAGGTTGCGAAATGCGATTTGAAGGTGGGACTGGATCTTGGGAACCATGACGAGGAATGGCTCGTGCCAGTCCGCCGGCAAAGATCCAAGCGATGAGGTGTTTCCACATGCAATCATTGGACGATCTCCTAGGGCTATGGACCGTCCGCCGGGACGGTCCTGTCGTGAAGGGGGACAGGACCGCCCCGCGGCGCGAGGCGGCGGCATCCGGGAATTGGCCGCCCACGCGCGTGGGCGTGGTTCAGGTCTGGAAGACTATTCTTCGTCGCTGTCGTCGTCCGGCTGGTCCGGTGCAGCGATCGAGCGTGGCGAGGGATGTGCAAGCTGCGGCGGCGAAGGCGAAGCCCGCGGCAGTAAGATTGGCTGCTCCGAGACGAATTCCGCCACCAGCAACTCGTTCATCGCATCGGCCTCGCTGTCGGGGCGGTTCGCCGTGTACACCACATAGCCAGCCAGCGCCAGGGGAGCGATGCACGCCAGCAGCACGCCCACGGCCATGATCGCACTGGCGATCAGCGGATCTGTGCGCCGCTGTCGGGCGACCTCTCGCCGGTCGCGCTCCAGGTGGTCTCGGCGCTCATCGAGGGTGGCGCGCTCCTCATGCAGGCCCTCCTGGAGCGACGCGTGCGTTTCAACCAATTCACGCCGGGCCTGGGCGTCCGCCTCCACCAGCGCCTGCGAGGCCTCGGCGACCTGGCGGCTTTGCCGGGCCATCTCTTCGTTTTGGCGTGCCTGAGCTTCGATGCTCTGCTCGGCGAGCCAAGCTAGTCGCGCGTCGCTCTCATCGCGGCAGCCGGTCGCCAGCGCGAGCGCGGCCAGCAGCATCATCCGCCCCTTGAAATGCGTCACCATCACGACTTCTCCAGAAGGACAAAAGTTTCGCCAGCAAGCGCTGGAGCGCCAGCCGCAGCCGACGCTCACGCGCCAGCGCAAACGCGAGGACGACGATCAGCAGCGAGCTGGCGACGAGAACGGCAGTGGTCACAGGCGAAGTCTCCTATTACGAGTACGCGCCGCAGGTCTTGCGGCGCAAAAAAGCAGCCCCGAAACCGGCATCGAGCCGATTTTCGGGGCCTAGAAACGGCGTTCTGTGGGGCTAAGCCCGGGCGATCATGGATTATGACGCGGTGAGGTCGGATATTTAGACGATTGGCCCAACATCGACCCCACAAACCAGCAACCCGAGGGCAGTGAGCGGGTGTGAGGCGTTGCCGGGCATCTAGCGGAAGGTGAGCAGTCGCCCGCCGACGGCGCAGCACCAATGATCGGCCATAGCCGCCTTGCTAACGCTCGCCGGCACGGCGTCGAAAATTGACATCACTGCTAACGGACAACGAATCGCTGAGAGCACGACTTACCTTGCCTCCGGCCGCCGCCTAAGGGAGGATGACAGCCGAGTTGGACCGTTTCGGCGCTAAAGTTGTCGGGGTGCGATCACCGCTCGACACCGTTTGCTCGCGGATCAAGAACGACGCCTTGTTCGCTTTCGGAGGATCAAAAACATGTCGCGGCTACATCCCATCGTCCTTGCGGTGGTCGTTAGTCTTCTGATCGGCGCAGGCAAAGCGGCTGTGGCGGAGGACATCTTCTACGTCAAACCGCTCCGCGAGTTGGAGTTCACCAAAGGAGCGCTTCCGGAAAACTTCGATCAGGATCGTGTTTTACGGAGCGGCTCCTCTTTCCGCCCCTACGCCGCTCTGGAGACGGAAGGCGAAGCGTACGTGGTCGTGGAGCTTCAGAACGCAGTCGACTTTGACCTGGGTGATTCGGAATTCGATTCGACGTCGCGCATCGCTATGCGAGTCCCGCAGCGACGCGAAATTCGCGGCAAACTCTTCATCCCAAGGGCCGACCAGAGCGGGGCGGATCAGTTGGGTTTCGTCATCCCCGCGAAGGAGGGCAAGCCGGGCCTCAAACCGCATTTCCTGCGCGCCAAGCGCGCTCACTACGAACGACTCCTGGACGCGAACATCGTCGGGGCGGCGTGGTTCCGGCACGAATCTCGCGCCGCAGCGGAAGCGTTGGGCGAAAAGTGGGACGAACAACGCGACCGCCGGCGGCGATTCTTTGGCCGGAGTCAGTCAACTGACCTGGAGAGCACCTACGCCCTCGCCAGCGGCGGGCGCGCCGTCAGCGAAAACCTGCAGCTTGATCGCATGCTTCCCGAATCTGAACGCGGCGAGGCGACCGTACCGGTGGATTCGATCAAGGGGATCACGGTGCAGGAGTTCGACTGGGAGGAGCTAACGGAAAACATTGACCCCGAGCGCGATCCGCTGGCGGCATTTGTCCCGGACGACCAGCACGCGTTGTTCTTCCCTTCGTTCTCCGCACTCGTGCGAGTGGCGGATACCGCCCAAGAGCAAGGCACGCCCGTGCTGCGGGCCGCGGAGGCGCGGGCCGAAGATGCGCTCTCCCGCGAACGCTACCAACGACAATTGTGCCTGCCGCTAGGGCAGGCGGAGCGGTGGCTGGGACCGCAGCTGATCAAGAGCGTCGCCATCACCGGGGGCGATCCTTACTTCCGCACTGGCACGGACGTGGCCGTCTTGTTCGAGGCGAAAAACCCTCAACTCCTGCGACAGACGATCGACGCCCGCGTCGCGCTAAGCCTCAAAGACCATCCCGACGCCAAGGCGATGGAAGGCGAAATCAACGGCGTCGCCTACGCCGGGGCGCGCTCGACTGACCGCACCATCTGCTGCTATGTGGCGTCGCTGGACGACGTGGTGATCGTCGCCAACTCGCCCCGGCAACTGGAGCGGATCGTGGCCGTCCGCCACGGAAACGCGCCGGCCCTGGACGCGCTGCCGGAGTACGCCTTCTTTCGCGACCGCTATCCCCGCAGCGACGCTGAGGAGTCGGCACTCCTAGTGATTTCGGACAAGACAATTCGCCGCTGGTGCGGACCGCGATGGCGGATTGCAGCGTCGCGCCGCACGCGGGCCGCGGCGGTGATGGCGGAAGTGCAGGCCGCCCACCTGGAGCGGCTGGTGGAGGGTGACGTCGAGCGATCGCAGGTCGAGGCTGTGTTTTGGGTTCCCGAGGCGGATCGCTTCACGCTCACTCCCGAGGGCGTGCGATCTTCCGTTTACGGCGACCTCGACTACCAGACGCCCATCAGCGAACTGGAGCTGGCGTACGTCACCACATCCGAGGCCGATCTCTATCGGCGATGGCGAGTAGGGTACGAGAGGAACTGGAGCAACTTCTTTGATCCGATTGCGGTGCGCTTCACCGCGTCTCCCGACAAACTGGCGGTCGATTTGACGGTGATGCCGCTGATCGACAATTCGGACTATGAGGAATGGGCCAGCATGTCGCGCGGCGCAAAGCTCCAGCCGGACGACGGAGATCCGCATCCTGAGGCGCTGATTCACTGGGCGCTGGCGCTGAATCCGGACTCCGAGCGGATGAAGCAGTATGGCAACTTTGCGCAAGGCATGATTCGGGTGAATCCCTTGAGTTGGATCGGAGAGTCGGCGGGGGTGTACGCCGACCGCGATCCCTTCTTTCGGGACTGGGCCGCGGCCGAAGACCGGGACGACTTTGCCGAAGAGAATCTCCATCGGCTGCCCGTCGCCCTACACATAAGCTCCCGCAGCACGCTAAAACTGACGGCGTTCCTGACGGCCCTGCGAGGATTCATTGAGCAGACCGCGCCGGGCATGACGGTCTGGGAGACGAGAACGCATAACGGCGAGCCGTACGTAGAGATCTCTCCCTCGGAGCGGGCTCAAGGCGACCTGGGAGACGAATTCGATCGGCTTGCGATCTACTACGCAGCCAGCGGACAAGGCTTGACCGTCACGCTCAATGAAAGCGTGCTGCAGCGGGCGTTGGACCGGCAGAAGGCCCGCCGCGAGGCCAATGACGAGGCGGGCGTCAAGAATCAAGCCGCCCCGTGGCTCGGCGAAAATCTTTGCCTGCGCGTCGAGCGGGATGTTCTGGCGATCATCCAGGCCGGCTGGGGCGATGATTACCGCCGCGTGATGCAGGCCCGGGCCTGGGGAAATCTGCCGATCCTGAACGAATGGCGGCGGCTGTTCCCTGAGCACGACCCCTTCGCCCTGCACGAGCGGTTCTGGGGCGCAAGGCCCGTTTGTCCCGGCGGCGGCAAGTACGTTTGGAATGAGTCGTGGCAGACGTACGAATCGACCGTTTACGGCCATCCCGGCGAGCCGAAAGCCGGACCGGGCCTGCCCCGTTCCTTGGAGGATGTCTCGCAGGCCGACTTCGGCCTGACGTTTGAGGAGAATGGGCTTCGCGGCCGCGTCGAACTGAGCCGACGCGGCTCAGAATGACGAAGCTCCGGGCGAAGCACCCGGCAGTGTCGGCTTGACCGCACTGCACGACTTCCGACCAAGTAACCGAGAGCTCCCGTGTTCACGCGAATCAGCAACGGGTGGAAACTTGCCCAAGAGAGCTGGCAGGTGCTGAAACTCGACAGGGAGCTGCTCGTGTTTCCACTGGTCAGCGGGATCGCCTGCTTGCTCGTGCTGGCCAGCTTCGCGCTTCCGCTGTGGGGGAGCGGCTATGCAACTGCGCTGCTGGAGTTTTCCTCCAAGGAGGTTCTCTGGCTCTCGGCGGTCGCAACGATGGCCTGGAGCCAGCGATTGGAGGCTATCTGAGAATAAAATTCCCCAGCGATTGGGCTCTGCGCGAGACATACAACTTCAACTGGGACGCGATGGAAGACGAGGACGATCCCTTCCAAGTATTCGACTACGCCAGTGTTCCCTAGCACAGATTTCGGTTTGGCTCAGATGCGCGGGTCGTCTCGTGAACCGATAGGCTGAGCATCAGCGGTCGTCCGTCACGCGGCGAAAAACTACAGCGTCGGCGACAACCAAACCCGAGCTGTCGCCGGCATGGAACTCGACGAAGCCGTGATTCCCGGCGCTGAAGTCAAAGACGCCCAAAGAGCGCGACGCCGCTTGCTGCGGCGAGAACACGAACTCCGTCTCGCTGCCGACGTGTTGCACTCGCACGGCGAACTTCGATGTGCCGGGCAGCGGCGTCTCCTCATGCAAGAGCACTTCGTACTTGCCGGCGGCCAGGACCGGCGTGAAGCGTACGAACTCACGCGCCGTGGCTCGCCCGCCGTTCGTCAGATAGCGCCGACCGTGGCCGCGCTGCGGGCAACGCACGAACTGATGCCCAACCCAGAAGTAAGGCGTGGCGTAAAACTCTTCGTCGCGGTCGTCCACGATCACCT
>JAHWKS010000425.1 GCA_019347795.1 Planctomycetota bacterium
GAGAAAGTCGCCGCGCTCGTCCCGCACGATCCGGCCCAGGCCCCGCGGGTCGTCCTTGTGCAAGGTCCCCAGAATGCAGCCGGGCCGGTCGTCGGCGTAACGTCGCAGGAGCGTCTGCACCGAACTTCTTTGCAGCATGGGCGAGTCCCCCGTCACCACGAGCACCGGCCCCTCCCGGCCGACGACTTCGTCTCGGCAGACCATGACGGCGTGGCCGGTGCCGAGCTGCTGCTTCTGCTCGACGAAGGTCAGGTTGCGGCGATGCGCCAGCGCGGCCCGCACCTCGTCGGCCCGATACCCGACCACCACGACCACGCGCTCCACGCCGGACTGCTCCAGCGTGTCGAGCACGTACTCGATCATCGGCCGGCCGCAGGCGGGCGCCAGCACCTTGGGCGACTCGGAATTCATCCGGGTCCCTTTGCCCGCAGCCAGCACGATCGCCATCGGCTTCATGGCGGAGGCTCCTTCCATTTCCAGGTGTCCGAAGAATTTGCGAGGCAGGAAACTTTGCGCGCCGTGCGCATCTTCTCAGGAAACGCCGCTGCACGCTAGAGGAAACGATCGGACGGCGCCGCAAGGGACCCGTTCAGCTTTTGCGACTGCGTGCCTGAATTGATTAAGACTGTTCTCGCCGCCCTGATGAGCCGCAAGGGACCCGTTCAGCTTTTGCGACTGCGTGCTTGTGCTGCGACCGCCTCGACACCTACCTCAAAACTCGCCCCGGCTGTGCCTTCGTTCGCCGCAGCAGCCAACCCGCCATCGCTGCATAAGCTGAACTGGTCGAACGGGTCCCCCTTTCGCCGTTTCAGCCCCACCCCTACACTGAAAATCTCGCCCGGCCTCACGCCCTCCACCCGATGCGATGGTTCAGAATCTGCCCGTGAAACGCCTGACGCACGAGGGCCTGACGGTCGAAGGCTACTCGCGGGCGGCGGTGCAGACGTATTGGCGGGTCCCCGAGTTGAAGGTCGGCTTCGACCTCGGCGCCCAGCCGTGGGATTTCATGGGGACGGCGGTATGGTTCGTCTCGCACATGCACCTGGACCACATGGCGGCCCTGCCGGTCTACGTCGCCCGTCGGCGGATGATGAAGATGGACCCGCCGGTGATTTATCTTCCCGAGCACGCCGTCGATCTGATGAAGCAGGCCCTGCGGGTGCTGGGGCGTCTCGATCGCAGCCGCATGCCGTGCGAACTCGTGCCGGTGAAGCCGGGGGACGAGATCGAGCTCTCGCGGGAGCACGTCGTGTCGGTGGCGGCCGCCCGGCACACGGTCCCGTCGCTGGGCTACATCGTGCACCAGCGGCGGCGGAAGCTGAAGCCGGAATACACGGAGCTGAGCGGCGAGCAGATTCGCGACATCCGCCTCTCGGGCGTGGACGTGACGCGGGAAATCCGCGTGCCGCTGGTGGCCTACCTGGGGGACAGCGCGCCGGAGGGGCTCGATGATTCGCCCGAGATGTACCAGGCCCAGATCCTGATCGCGGAGATGACGTTTGTCGCCCCGCACCATCGCCGCGACGTGATCCACAAGAACGGCCACATGCACCTGGACGACTTCGTCGCCCGCCGAGAGCGGTTCCGCAACGCGCGGATCATCGCCGCCCACTTCAGCACCCGCTACAACGCGAGGCAGATTCGGGCCTGGGTCGAGAAGGCGATCCCCGACATGCTCGACGGCCGGCTCTATTTATGGCTGTAGGCGGTCGTCGGCAATCCTGGAAGCCGTGGAGCGGGGCGGCTAAATCGCCGCAAGTGAGTAATGGCAAAGGAGTTGAGGATTTTCTCTTTTTCTCGGCCCGCCCCTTTGACTTTTCGCGATTAATCGTCATAATGTGCCTAATCGCGATCTGGTCTGCCCCACTGGACGCGAGGTTGTTCGCGGTTTCGGTACCTGCCCCACCGGCCGCGAACGGTGTTTGCGAGGTGGCATCTGCCCCGCCACTTCGTAAACATTCCTGTGTTATGGTTCCTGCCCCGCCATAACACGGACACACGCCCACTGAAGGTTTCTCTTGATACCTTCAGTGGGTTTTTTTGTCGCTGGATTTTCTGCTATCTTCGTCGCTGATGGAGCGACCGATCAACAGGATTCCCACGCGGAGCCTCCCATGGCCTTTGAGCATATCGAGAACCTCAAGCAGCGGTACACCGATAAGTATGTCGTCGTAGACGAGAGCCGCCCCGAGCTGCGCCGGTTCCGCGGCTACACGGGAATGGTCAAGACGGTGAACATGAGCGGGCGGGCGCTGGTGCAGTTCGACCTGTTCGAGAATAACATCGGCTGGTTCGACATCGACGTGGACTTTCTGAAGGTGGTGGACCGCCCGCCGCCGATGCAGGAGAAGCCAGCCAAGTCGGCGCCGGCCAAACCCACCCCGGCCGACAAGCCGGCGGCGAAGGCCGCCAAAGAGCCGGCGAAGCCGACGGGAGCGGCGATGTCGGTGCAGGACGTGCTCGCCGCCGCTCGCGGGAAGGGCGGCGCCCCGGCCGAGGCGCCCGCTGCGAAAGAGGCGGCGCCGAAGAAGGCGACCGCCGCGCCGGCCGGCCAGATGAGCGTGTCGGACATCATGGCCGCCGCCCGCGCCGAGAAAGCCGGCGGCGCCGCAAAGGCCGAAGCGAAGCCGAAGGCGGAAGCGAAGCCAAAGGGCGAAGCGAAGCCAAAGGGCGAAGCGAAGCCCAGCGAGAAGTCGTCCTCCGTCAAGATGGAGACGCCGCAGGCGAAAAAAGACCCCGCGACGATGAGCGTGGCCGACATCCTCGCCGCCGCACGGGCGGAGAAAGCCGGAGGCGCGGCGCCGGCCGCCGCGCCGGCGCCGGAAGAGGCTGTTGAAGAGTCGCCCGAGCCGGCGCCCGCCGCGCCTCCGAGAGAAGAGGCTGCGCCGGAACAAGCGCCTCCCGGCGAGCTGCCTACCGACACCGCCGGCATCGTCGCCTGGTGCCGGCAGCGCGACGCGAAATAGCTCTGAGTAGAACAGCGGCCCCGAGGCGTTACGGCGGCCGAATACGACCGGCCAACTTTCACCGTCGTGACGCAGCGTTCTGGCAGGCTCGGCCACGCGGCGAACTTGTCGCGATCGAGCGTCAACAGGAGCATTGGCCGATGGGCGGAATCGAATACCACGCGATGCGTCGCACGGGGCGGCGACTACGAGCACGATCGTGAGCGATCTGGAGTTGTCCATCGTGATGCCGTGTCTCGACGAGGCGGACACGCTCGAAACCTGCATCCGCAAGGCGCAGCGGGCGATTCAGGAGCACAACCTCCGATCGGAAATCATCGTCGCGGACAACGGCAGCACCGACGGCTCCCGGGACATCGCGGAGAAATGCGGCGCCAAGGTCGTGTATGTGGCTGCGAAGGGATACGGCCACGCGCTCATGGGCGGAATCGCAGCGGCGCAGGGGCGTTATGTGCTGATCGCGGATGCGGACGACAGCTACGACTTTCTCGAGACGCCAAAGTTTCTCGAAAAAATCCGCGAAGGGTATGACCTGGTCCAGGGCTGCCGACTTCCCGAAGGAGGCGGCGTCATTCTGCCCGGGGCGATGCCCTGGTCCCACCGTTGGATTGGCAATCCGCTGTTCTCTCGGCTCTCGCGGTGGTGGTTTCGCACGCCGATTCACGACATCTACTGCGGCATGCGCATTTTCACCAGAGAACATTACAAGAGCTTAAACCAGCGATGCACCGGAATGGAGTTCGCGACGGAAATGATCGTCAAGTCGAGCCTCTACGGAGCGAAGATCGCTGAAACGCCGATTACGCTGCGCCCGGACGGACGCACGTCGCATCCGCCCCACTTGAAAACGTTGCGCGACGGTTGGCGAACGCTCCGTTTCTTCATGATGTACAGCCCGAAGTGGTTGTTCCTGGCGCCCGGCATGCTGCTGGTTACGCTCGGACTGATCGGCTACGGACTGGCGCTCCCGGCGGTTCAGGTCGGCGACATCATTTTCGATGCGCACACGCTGCTATTCGCGAGCCTGGCGATTCTCTGCGGATACCAGGCGATCCTCTTCGCGATCTTCACGAAAACGTTTGCGATCAACGAGGGACTGATGCCCGAGGACCCGCGGATTTCGAAGTTCTTCGATGTGGTCAATCTCGAGCGCGGCCTGGTGCTGAGCGCCGCGGCGCTTCTGGTGGGCCTGGCCCTGCTGCTTTGGGCGGTCAACGTTTGGCGATTGACCGGGTTCGGACGGCTGGATTATGCGACGACGATGCGCTGGGTGATCCCTGGAGCAACGCTGACGGCGCTCGGATTTCAGACGATGCTCTCCAGTTTTTTCGTCAGCATTCTTGGGATCAAAAGGCGATGAAAAAGCCGTTCTCCTTTGCTCTGTGCCGGCTTCCTGCCGCCTTCTGCGATTGAGACCATGATGGCGCACGACGAGGACGCCTCCCATTTCGACGCCTACGCCGAACAGTACGCGGAGGCGCTGGACCGCGGAATCGCCTTATCCGGCGAATCGAAGGAGTATTTCGCGCGGGGACGCGTTGGATGGCTGGGGCAATGTCTTCGGGAGCGCGGATTTGCTCCGGAGCGCGTGTTGGACTTCGGATGCGGGACGGGAACCGCCACGCCGTTCCTGACGGGCGAACTGGGCGCGCGGGAGGTAATCGGAGTGGACATGTCGGCCGCCTCGCTTCGAAAGGCGCGTGAAGAGCACGCGCGTCCGGGCGTCTCCTTTCACTTGTTGCACGAACACACGCCGTCGGGCGCGTTCGATCTCGTCTACTGCAATGGCGTATTCCATCACATTCCGCCGGCGGAGCGCGGCGCCGCACTGGAGTACATCCGGCGATCGCTTCGGCCGGGAGGGCTGTTCGCCCTGTGGGAGAACAACCCGTGGAATCCAGGAACCCGCCTTGTGATGCGGCGGATTCCGTTCGACCGCGATGCGGTGACAATCTCTCCGCCGGAAGCCCGCCGTCTGGTGAAGCGTGCGGGATTCGAGATTCTGCGCACCTCGTATCACTTCGTGTTTCCGAAAGTCTTGCGCCTGCTTCGGCCATTTGAGTCGGCGCTGACGGGGCTGCCCGTGGGGGCGCAATATCAAGTGCTCAGTCGCCGGCCTGCGTAAGGCCTCAACTTCATGTCGTCTTGCATTGCAATTTGGCGAAGTCCCGCGTTTTGGTTGACGGTTCAGCCTCTGGCGCTAGGCCTCCTTCTTGCGGCGACAGGCGGAATGGAGCTTCGAATTGAGAGAGACACGGCCGACTATTTGCACTTCGATTTCTCTTCGTGGCGAAGCGCCGTCTCACAGCGCCGCACCGCGGGCTATCCGCTGATCTTGCGAGCGGCGGAGACGGTTTCTCCGTCGCTTCGGGCGCTTCCTTATTTGCAGTTCGGCCTGCATGCGGCGAGCGTCGCGGCGTTCTTTGTCGGTCTGCGACGGTATGGATTCGGGCCGTGGTCGGCCTTTGCCGCGGCTAGCACGCTGCTTTACTCCGGCTTCGTGTTCGAGTATGCGCCGGCGGCGCTGACCGATGCGCCCGCGCTCTCGCTGGCGGTGTTTGCGCTCGGGTTCCTGGCCGCCGTCGTCGGGCGCGGCGGCGTCGTCGCTTGGACCGGAGTGACGCTTTCCACCGCACTCGCCTATCACGTGCGGCCGGCTTATCTGTTCCTGCTTCCGCTGATTCCGGCGTTAGGACTGGCGATCGCATGGCTCCAACCTGCGACGCGCAGCCGAGCGGCGTGGTTGCAGCTCATCGGGGGTCTTTGCCTCGCGGCCGCAGGC
>JAHWKS010000426.1 GCA_019347795.1 Planctomycetota bacterium
GACAGAACGATCCGGAAGTCCGCCCCCGCTGCCATCCGGCGGTGGCCCTGGGAGACGCGGTGATGGCCCTCACCGCCCGCCACGCGATGCAGAACGCCTCCCAAGGCAAAGGCGGCTACGTCGCCTTCCAAGAAGACTGGTTCGACTACAAATCCGACGCCACCCCCGACGGCAGCAGCGTCAAGGACGAAATGCAAAGCCTGAGCGAGATGGTGTAGCGTGCAGAATTAGCCACGGATGAAACACGGATAATGTGCACGTGATCCACCCGTTGTTGCGATAAGGAGCAATGGGTAAAGGCGATGCGTGAGGGCGCTCCTCAACTCTACGGGTTAGCGAGCACATTAGGAGAATCACTTTCGGCCAAGATGCTCCCCTGCATAAGCTGCTCGGTTTTGCGGCGACGGGGCTCGTCGCTACCGCTTGGCTGTTCGATTGGCTGCCCTTGTGGGTGGCAATTCCGTTGCTCTTGTTAAGTTTGTTCTGGGCAGCGTTTCTTGGCCACACGTTCTGGCTCGTGTACGTATTGCTCGCGCCCGCGATCCTCTTCAATTGGTGCAAGGAGGCCATTGATCGTTGGCGGCGTCGCCGTTCCTAGCCACGGCATTTGCTCGGGTCTCTTCGCGATCAATGCCCAGCCAACCTTCCACTTGTAATCGGCGCCGCAGGCTGATTCAATGACGGACGTTCCGGCTGTCCATCCCTTCCCCACAGGAGGACCTATGAGCGTCGCGCATACCAGCCGGCTGCGGATCGAGAAGCATGAGGGGCCGCATCGCACCGCGCATCTCGAGAACTTTTCCGAGCCGATCCACTTCGGCATCCACGGCGGCATCAAGCGCTTCTACCAGGAAAAGTATGGCCGGGAAATCAGCGGGCCGGAGTATCCCGCCACTCTCGACTACATGATCGCCGGCGTGGCGGGTTGACTGACCGGCACGCTGGCGTCCGCACTGGAAGTGCGGGGAATCGCGTCAGCCGGAAATGTCGTCGCCGCGGTCGAAGGGGATATTGAAGACGTTGACGGCGTGCTGCGGATCACGAAAATCCGCCTTCGCTACCGCTTTCAGATCCCGGCGGACCTGCGAGAGAAGGCCGACCGGGCGCTGGAGAGCTACGCGGAAAAATGTCCGGCCTATCAGTCCGTCAAGGGATGCATCGAGTGCGCCTGGGAGGCCGAGATCGAGGAAACGTAGACGCACGGCCTGCTCGTTGTCGGACGAACTCGGGCTGCAGATCGCCGTCGGCGCCGTCTTCGTCCGCCACTCGCTGATTACATCCCACGCTGTTCACGCCGACCCACCCACCACATTCCGACAACCACCACTGCGTAAACGGCCACCATCAAGAGCGAAACAGCCCAGTAGAGGAATCGATCCCACGAATCCTCAGTCTGGAGGAATTCGCCAAAGGCGAAGGAAAGGAACAGCCAGATGATGAAGAATCCGAAGTAAACTTCGCCACGAGTTGCAAGCGCTCGGGGGGAACGCTTGCTGGGCGTAGTCTCGTGACTATCGGCCATAGCAAACTCCCTTCGCATTCGGGTGGCTTATGTGAGTCGATGTCCACTTGTGACAGGAAAACATGATACCTGTGCGCAACCGGCTCCACAACTGTTAGACGGTGCATTGAAGGTACAGCTTTCTTGCTGCCCGCCGTCAAGCCGCTTGCTATTCGTGAGCGCCTCTGTCGGGCAGGCGCCCGTCTATAACAACGCTTATCGCCGCGCCGGCGTGGCCGCGCATGGCTTGGCAGTGGTTCCTTTGACCCGCGTATGCGCCGGCGTCGCCCCACGCATTTCCGGCCCAAGTCGCCGGCGCACGGCGATCACTGGGTCTTTAGCAACTCTTTCCACGACTCGACGTCCCACAGCCGCCGCGACATGCGGTGCAGGCGGTCCAGGTCGTCGATCTTGTCCAGTGCCGTGGCGACGGAGGCGCCCGGCTTGCCAAGCCGCCCCTCGCCCGTGAGGAGCAACATCTTTCGCGCTTCCTGGCGCTGGCCTTCCTCGATTCCCTTCTTCTTTCCTTCCTCCATCCCTTGTTCGATGATGTACTGGTACGTAGTTGATTCTTTTATCCTGACGATCTCCTTGAATAATCCAACCGTCTCGCTCTTGGGGAACTGTAAGCCACTTAACACGAAGGCCGCGGTCCACAGGTCTCCTACCGGCGTAACCAGCGATCTCTGTGTTGGCCATGATTTTTCCTCCGAAATGGAGCCTCACGCGATGTGCAACAGCCGGCAGGTTTCCTCGTAACTCTCTTCCAGGGGGAGCAGCACGCGAAGGTCGGCGCTCAGCCAGATTGGAAGCGTCGGGAGCGGTTGCCCCAACGCCATCGGGTAATGCCACATATCCAGCAGCGATCGTTTCTCCGGCCGCTTGCGGGTGCGGATCGTGACGGAGTAGAGGTGCGGCGGCTCGGCGCCAAGCTGCGGGTCGGCGCCGCCGGCCAGCTCCAACAAGTCGGCGTACAGATTGAATTGGCGGATCGTGACCAGGTCAACGATCGAGACGCAGACGTCCTTCTGGAGGAGCGCCGCGACTTTGGCCACGAAGGCCCGGCGGTTTTCCGGCCGATCCTTGGAATTCCGTGCCCAGATGCACGGTCGGCGCCGCGACATATCCTGTTGGAAGAACGTCGTAGAATTGGCGGACGATCATCGCCGGCCACATGCCGTGAAGCTCATTCCACATATGTTTGTCGTTGACCGGCGAACGAAAGTGGTCGCGTAGCGGCATGGCTTGTCCTCCGCCCATCATTGTACCCGCCAGGACGGGCCGCAGAACACGTGCGCCCGCGCACGATCCGGGAACAAACCCGACGTCGAGTTCGGCGTCGTTTGCGGGTCGTTACTTCCCTTCGATCCGCAGCTCCGTAAACTCCCGTACGCGCTCGCGGATGGCGGGTTCTACCGGGAGGCGCTCCATGCTGCTGGCGCCGTAGAAGCCGACGATCCCTTCGGTGTGGTCGAGGATGTACTGCGCATCGGCCGGCTCCGCGATCGGTCCGCCGTGGCAGAGAACGAGCACTTCCGGGTTCACCCGCTTCGCCGAATCGTGCATCTCTTGGACCCGCGTCGCCGACTCTTCGAGCGTCAGAGCGGTCGAGGCGCCGATCGACCCTTTGGTCGTCAGGCCCATGTGCGGAATGAGGATGTCGGCGCCGGCGGTGGCCATCGCCGCGGCCTCGTCGGGATTGAAACAGTAGGGGGTGGTCAACAGGCCCAGCTCGTGGGCGGCGCCAATCATGTCCACCTCCAGGCCGAAGCCCATCTCCGTTTCTTCCAGGTTCTGCCGGAAGACGCCGTCGATCAGCCCGACTGTCGGAAAATTTTGCACGCCGGAGAAGCCGGCGGCGTCCACCTCGCGGAGAAAAAGCTTCATCACGCGGAAGGGATCGGTCCCGCACACACCCGCCAGCACCGGAGTATGGCGAACCACGGGAATCACCTCCCGGGCCATCTCCATGACAACGGCGTTGGCGTCGCCGTAGGGCATCATTCCCGACAATGATCCCCGTCCCGCCATGCGGAACCGGCCGGAGTTATAGATCACCAGCAGATCCGCGCCGCCCGCCTCCGCCATCTTCGCGCTGATCCCCGTGCCCGCCCCGCCGCCGATGATCGGCCGCCCACGGGAAACTTTTTCGCGGAGTCGAGCGAGAATATCGTCGCGTGTGAAGAGGGCCATGGCGTCATTGCGGGTTGACAGGATGGAATTCGGGATCGCAAGGGCTAAGATACAACATGCATGAAACGCCTCCAACTTCGGAGGCAAGCAATGTCAACGCGTGCACACGCACATCGGCGGCGCGGAATCCATGCAACTCTCCCCCTACACGTTCCTCGGCGTCACGCAGAGCCTGTGTCCGGAGTGTCTGGCGGTGGTTCCGGCGAAGATCGTGTCGCGGCGGGGGCGGGTTTATTTCCGCAAGCGATGTCCGACGCATGGCGTGCGGGAGGATTACGTCTGCTCGGATGTCACACACTACGATCGGCTGGAGTATACGACGCCCAGCAAGCTGCCGGTCCAGCGCAGCACGGCGCCCGATCGCGGCTGCCCCTACGATTGCGGGCTGTGCGACGAGCACGAGCAGCACACCTGCATCGGCCTGGTGGAGCTGACCAGCTCCTGCAATCTTCGCTGTCCGATGTGCTACGCCTCCAGCGGCCCCGGCGGAAAGCATCTGTCTTTTGACGAGTGCAAGCGGGCGATCGATCGGCTGGTCGAAGTCGAGGGGCGGGCCGAGGTGCTGCAGCTTTCCGGCGGCGAGCCGACGCTGCACCCGCAGTTCGAGGAGATCCTCGAATATGCGGTCGCGCAGCCGATCGACTACGTGATGATCAACACCAACGGCGTCCGCTTCGCCCACGACCCGGCGCTGGCGGACCTGGCAGGCGGCCTGCGCGATCGCGTGGAGGTTTATTTTCAACTGGACGGCGTCAGCGATGACGTGCTGATCCCGCTGCGCGGCGAGCCGCTCTGGGAGATCAAGCAAAAGGCGTTGGAAAACCTCGGCCGGGCCGGCGTGAACGTCACCCTCGTGGCGACGATGCAAGGAGGCGTGAACGACGACCAGATGGGGCCGCTGGTGCGGTTCGCCCTGGAGCGGCCGTGGATCGTGAGCATAAGCTTTCAGCCCGCGACGTACTCCGGGCGGCATGCGCTGCCGGAGACGCTGGAGAACCGCATCACCTTTCCCGACGTGATCCGCGGGCTGGTGCGGCAGACGGACGGAATGTTCCGCGAAGACGACTTCCTGCCGCTCCCCTGCGCGCACCCGAACTGCCACCAGGTCATGTACGCATACCGCAACGGCGCCTCGGTCACGCCGCTCACCCGCTTCATCGACGCCAAGCAGAACCTCGACCTGTTGGCCAACGGCGTCACGTTCACTCGGGCCCGCTCCCGCGACCTGATCCAACAATACCTCGGCCGCCAGTCCTGCTGCGGCGGAAGCTGCGGCCCGGAGCCGACTACTTCATCGCTCCCGGTCATCGATTCTCCCTCTTCCATTCCGCATTCCGCATTCCGAATTCGGCATTCCCCCGACTCCTCCGCCGCCGACTTCTTCACCAAGATCCTCTCCCAGCAACTCGGCGCCCGGGACGTGTTCCGCATCAGCGTGACGTCGTTCCTCGACGCCTACAACTTCGATGTGCGGCGGCTGATGAAGTGCTGCACGCACCACATCCTGCCCAGCGGCCACGTGATCCCTTTCTGCGCCTACAACACCCTCTACCGCGAAGGCCACATCCCCCTGCCGCCGCTAACGTAGGGTTTGAGCTTTGACCTGCTCCCAGGGAATCACGTCATCGGGAGAGGCGTCATCTTCGGCGACACGGCGCTCGAGTTCTTGACGCTGCGATTCCTTGAGCAAGGGAGGATGGGGCTCCGCGGCGATGCTGTCCCATATCTCCTGCACCAGGACGAGTCGATCATCGCGGGTCAATTGGTCGATGCCCAACGAGCGAAGAGTGGGAATCATTGAAGAGCCTCCCGAAGTGAGTATGCTGTCATTACTATATCACGTCCGCCGGCCGAGGTCTGCCGGACGGGGACCGTATTCGGCGTCGCGGAAACCTCGACGCCTGGACACGGAGGGGTCGGGAGTCTTTTTCGGCCGATGTAGTCGCCATCGGGGTTGCGCGGTGGGCGGAAAATAATCCCCCCCCCCCCCAGGCACGGCCCGGAAGGACGGGCCCCGCCCCCCCGCACAACCCGGGCCACACCGCCGCGGCCC
>JAHWKS010000427.1 GCA_019347795.1 Planctomycetota bacterium
TCCGGCGAGAGGGATGGGCGATCCGATTCGGCGTGTCGCCGACGCAAGTCATCCATCATCGCCCGCACGTCGCCGTTGAACTGTTGAGCGTATTCCTCACGAATCTGCCGGATTTCTGCGAGAATTGGATCAAGGGCCATTGTCGTCCCCCATGAGTTGGTCGGGCGTGCAGATTACGGGCATCGCGAAACCGAAATCGTCGCACACATCTCTAATGATAGGCTGATACGCCGCGTTGGCAATGTGCGTGCAGTTCCAGGTGAGCAAGTAGTCGATGCTGTGAACGACGCAGAGGGCGATATGAGCGGCGTCCGTCAATGCACGATGCGGAAGTGCAAGCCGTTGGACCAACGCCAACGCGATTCCATCGGCTTCGGGCAATGGGTTGAGCACGGGAATCGCGTCGAGGACTTCGAGCCGCCGTTTCGCGGCGTCGGGATCGCCACCAGAAGCTTCCAGCAGCACCGCATCGGAGATGTAGAGGTCAAAGTGCTCGCGCCGTTCGTCCCACCACTGGCGCGTGGTCTGTTGCTTGGCCGCCATCGACAACTCAGGACTACGCCAGGCGGTAAGATAGCTGGGAATCGTCGTTTCGAGATAAACCGAGGAAGCCATCGCTGGTCGCGTGAAGGCGGTTTACATGGGCGAAGCTGTCAGGAGCCCTCGTACATTCGCTATTCCTGCCAATACTGTGAACGTCCCCTTTGCATCGCTTCTACCAATTCCATTCACCGTCCGGACCAAATCGCGGTTTGACAAATCCAGCATGTCGAAAAGCCCATATGATTGGGCCACACCAATCTTGGAATCCACCTTGTTCCCGATGTTTAGGATCGGGCCGTCGACCACCAATTTCTCGTAATTCCTCGCGCGTGGTCGTTGTGACGAGTATGTGGCCGCGAGCCTGCCGCCTAGTTACCCACTTCATGCTCTTCGGAACGGCGAAAACCAACGCCTCATAATTGGACTGGTTGGCAATGCCCTTGTCGAAGGGTTGAAACCCCTCGGCGACGGCGTCCTCCACGATCATGGCAAAAGCAAACGGCCGCGTGTCGCGAGCCATAAGAGGCGGCGAATAATAGACGTTCTCGTCGTCGATGTAGTAAACGGTTCGATCGGTCGGTCCGCTTCCAAAGTTAACGCACGTTGCGAGGAAGATCGTCGCGAGAAGGACTCCACCGATAGCATAGCCAGCGATGCCTTTTCGATCGTCCCGAACTTTCGTACCTGCTTTCATCGGACGACGTGCGTTTTGTAGCCAAGGAAGGTAGTTCGGGACAACAAACTGTAGGCCGCAAATCTGCGGCGTCAAGCACCGAGCGTCGGTTCAAGTTCACCAACGCAGCGGCGCTTGCCAGGTCTCCTTGAGCTCGTGTATATCGGCGTCGATGACGTGCTCTCTCGCCGCCGAGGATTGGGGGGTTGCCGTTCCTGTGATTCGCAGTCGCTTGGTGTCCGTGGTTTCGCCGATGCGGGCCACCGGAACGTCGCGGAGAAGTTTCTCGAAGGCTTGGTTTTTGTCACGGGGGACTTCGCAGAGGAAGCGGGTGTTGGACTCGGAGAAGAGGAGGGTCACGGCTTGTCGGTTGGGGTCGTTGGTTGCTTCAAGGTTGTGCGGGACTTGCGAGAGGTTCAACTCGGCGCCGACATCGCCGGCGAAGGCCATCTCGGCGGCGGCGACCGCGAGGCCGCCTTCGCTCAGGTCGTGGCAGGCGCGGACCAGGCCGGCTTGGATCGCCGTATGCATCGCGGCGAAGACCTGCGGGGCGAGGGACAGGTCGACCTGCGGGACCTGCCCTCCTTCCAATCCTTCGACCAGCGAGAAGTGCGCGCCCCCCAGCTCGTTACAGGTCAGCCCGACTAGGTAAATCGCATTCCCCGGCTGCTTGAAGTCCATCGTGACGCAGCGGCGGACGTCGTCGATCTGGCCCATCGCGCTGATCAGGAGCGACGGCGGAATCGAGATCGTCCGCCGATTGCCGTCCTCGCCCTCGTACGTGAACTCATTGTTGAGGCTGTCCTTGCCGCTGATGAACGGCGCGCCGAAAGCGACGGCTGCATCGCGGCAGCCAAGAGCCGCGCGGACCAGCGAACCGAGCGTCTCGGCGCGGTCGGTGTAACCCCAGCAAAAATTGTCAAGGACGGCAATCCGCCGCGGGTCGGCGCCGACCGCCACGCAATTGCGGATCGCTTCGTCCACGGCGCTGGCGGCCATGTGGTACGTGTCGAAGTCGCCGTAGCGGGGATTCATCCCGCAACTGATCGCCAAGCCGCGATGCGAGGACAACACCGGCCGCAGCACCGCGGCGTCGCTCGGCCCGTCGTTCGCCACGCCCACCAGCGGCTTGATGACGCTCCCCCCCTGCACCTCATGATCGTACTGGCGAATCACCCATTCCTTGCTCGCCACGTTGAGCGAGCCGAGGATACTTTGCAGCGTCTCCGTGTAGTCCGGCTCGACCTCAATCTTCAGCGCGGTCAGCGCCGGCGGCTGATACACCGCTTCCCGCACGACCGGCGGCCGGCCGCCGTGGAGGAACTCCATGCTCAAGTCGCCGACGACGGCGCCGTGATACTTCAGCTCCAATCGCCCTGTGGGGACGAACTTGCCGAGAATCGTCGCCTCGACGCTTTCCGCCGCGCAGAGCCGGTGGAACTCCTCCCAATGCTCGGGCGGCACGGCCAGGACCATCCGCTCCTGGGCCTCGGAAATCCAGATCTCCGTGTATGACAGTCCTTCATACTTGAGCGGCGCCTTCTCCAGCCAGACTTCGGCGCCGATCTCTTCCCCCATCTCCCCCACGGCGCTGGAGAAGCCGCCGGCGCCGCAGTCGGTCACGGCGTGGAACAGGCCGCGATCGCGGGCCGCCAGCAGCACGTCGGCCACCATCTTCTCGGTGATCGCATTGCCGATCTGCACGGCCCCCCCGCTGACCGACTCGCTCTCGCTGGTCAGCTCGGCCGAGCTGAAGGTGGCGCCGTGAATCCCATCCCGCCCGGTCCGCCCGCCGATGGCGACGATCCAATCCCCCGGCTGCGGCTCTTTGTGCGATTTGTCGCGCGGCAGCAGTCCGACGTTCCCGCAGTACACCAGCGGGTTGCCGAGGTAACGGCGATCGAAATAGATGGCGCCGTTGACCGTCGGGATGCCCATCCGATTGCCGTAATCGCGCACGCCGGCGACCACGCCCCGCATCACGCGGCGCGGATGGAGGACGCCGGGGGGCAGCTCCTCCGGCTTCATGTCGGGCGGGGCGAAGCAGAACACGTCGGTGTTGCAGATCGGCTTGGCCCCCAGGCTCGTTCCGAGCGTATCGCGAATGACGCCTCCTACGCCCGTGTTGGCGCCGCCGTACGGCTCCAGCGCCGACGGATGATTGTGCGTTTCGACCTTGAACGCCACGTTCCACTCGTCGTTGAACCGCACCACGCCGGCGTTGTCCTTAAACACGCTGACGCACCAATCGTCGTCCCCCAGCTTTCGGCGAATCTCCTGGGTGGCGGCGAAGATCGTCTCCTTGAGCATGTTCTCGAACCGCCGCTCCCCATTCTCGTCGCGATAGGCGATCCGCCCGGCCAGCGTCTTATGGCTGCAATGCTCGCTCCAGGTCTGGGCGATCGTCTCCAGCTCCACGTCGGTCGGCTCACGACCCAGCTCGCGGAAATGCGACTGGATCGTCTGCATCTCCACCAACGTGAGATAAAGCTGCCCCTCGCGGCTGAGGCGCTTCAGCCCCTCGTCATCCAGTTCCCGCAGCGGCACGGTCTTCAGCACGAACTCGTAGGGCGAGCCGACCGCCAGATGATCCAGCTTGAGCGGACCGACGATCACCTGCTCGATGGAGTCGTTCGCCAGCAGCCGGCCGCACAGCGCCGGCAGCTTGTCCTCGGACAGCCCGCCGATCCAATACTTGCGGAACGTCCGCACCACCGGCGGCGGAAAGCCGAAGTCGGCGATGGCCGTCATCGCGCTTTGCGCGACCGGGTCCATCACCCCCGGCTTGTAGAGCACGTGCACAAGCTGCGGCTTCCCCGCCGGCGCCGCGGAGAGGGACGCATCGCCCACCGGCGCCACGACCGCGGTCTCCACCACCGTGTCGGCCAGCAACTCCTTCGCCAGCCGCTGCACCTGGGAAGCCTCCAGCTCCCCTTCCAGCAGAAACCCGTGGACTGCGGAAACTTCTAAGGTTTGCGAAAGCCCCAGGTCGGCCGCCTCGGCCGCGATGGCCCGACCGCGGATGTCCGGCTGACCTGGGGCGGGGTGGATGTCAATTTCCCACAGCGTCACGGCGGCGTTTTCCCTGCTCCAAGAGGCGGACCAAAAGATGGTCGTCGCCGCGCTTCAGCGCGTCGCGGAACGACGACAGCGTTTTCTCAAACTCCGCCAGCGACCGCAAGGCGTGGACGCGGTTCTCCGTGAGAATTTGCCGCCACAGCTCGACGTCCCCCGCGGCCACCCGCGTCGTGTCGAGCCATCCCCCGGCCGCCAGCGGCAAGAGCGACTCGGGCGTGGCCGCCGCCAGGGCGGAAGCCAGGACGTGCGGCAAATGGCTGACCGCCCCCGCCGCCGCGTCGTGCTCCTCCGGCGCCATCCGCGTCACCCGGGCGCCGAGCGACCGCCAGAACTCCTCCACCTCGGCCAGCGCCGCGGGCGGAGTCCGCTCGGTGGGCGTGACGATGGCGAGGCGATCTTCGAACAAGTCGGCGTCGGCGAACTCCGGCCCGCTCTTCTCGCTCCCCGCCATCGGATGACTGCCGACGAACGCCGGACCATCCGCGAGTGTCGCTTCCAATTCGCTGACGATGCCCGACTTGATGCTGCCGGCGTCGGTGATGATCGCATCCTTGGGCGCGCTTTCCGCCGCCGTCTTGGCATGCTCAACGATGTGGCAGACCGGCGTGCAAACGACGATCAGCTCGGCTTGCGAGACGCCGGCGGCAAGGTCGGTGGTCGCCTCGCTGATCGTCCCGCGCTCCTTCGCTTTTTGCAGCGTGCTTTCCCTCCGGCCGATCCCCACCACGCGCCGCGCCAGCCCGCGGCGGAGCAACCCCGAACCGACCGACCCGCCGATAAGCCCCACGCCGATAATGGCCACCGTATCGCGTTGCTTCATCATCACTCGCTTTCACTCCCGCCAAGCTGATTGTAACACAAACCCCGCGACCGCTATGGCGACCGCCGCCGCCGTTTATAATCATTACCAGCGGCCGCCTGTGAGCCACGGATTCACACGGATGAAACACGGATGAAGAAAAAACAACGTCCTCTTATCCGTGTTTCATCCGTGTTCATCCGTGGCTGAATTCCTGTATCTTCCCATGGCTCACATCGGCACAACCCAACTGGCGCGGTTCTGCAATCGCGTGGGAACTTCGCTCAGGGCGGGGATCGATATCCGCACCGTGCTGCAGCGCGAGGCGCAGCGCGGCGCCGGGCGGCAGCGGGACGTGATGGACCGCCTGAGCCGCTCCATCGGCGCGGGCGATTCCATCGCCAAGGCCCTGGCCGGGGAGAATGGCTATTTCCCGCCGCTCGTGTGCGAGATGGTCGCCGTCGGGGAGCGGACCGGCAAGGTCGATGAGGTCTTCCTGCAGCTCGGCGAGCAGTACCAGCATCGCCTGCAGCTTCGGCGGGCGTTCTTCGTCGGCATCTTCTGGCCGGCGATCGAGCTGTTTGTGGCCTTCATCATCATCGGCCTCTTCATCCTGCTGATGGGCACGATTGTTCCGATG
>JAHWKS010000428.1 GCA_019347795.1 Planctomycetota bacterium
GCGAACGTCGAGAACATGATGCAGGGTGTTCGAGATTCTGGGAGGCAAACGGATAATGATCGAGTCGCCGCTGATTCAAGAAATTGTCGCCGAGGCGCTGCACCGAGCGATTCTCAAGCTTCTCCGGCGGCGGTTCGGCGATGTGCCCGTCGATCTGGAAACGCGAATTCAATCGGTGTTGGACGAGGATCGGTTAACCGAGTTGAACGGCGTCGCCGGCTCCTGCGCCAGCCTCGACGCTTTTCGCCAGTCGCTGTAGCCGCGGCTTATCCACTACTCCAGCACCACCGTCACGGCGTCGGCGGCGGCGTGGTCGAGGAGGACTTCGCGGCCGTCGTCTAAGAAGACGGTCCAGACGGCGTCCCCTTCGCGGCGCGGTCCGCAAGTAATCTTGATTCCCGGCGCCAGCGGCGTATCCTCCGCCGCTGTCTGAACGTCAGCGACGGTCGCGGTGCGGCCTTCCCGCAGGAGGCTCGCCTTCACCTGCCTACCCGGGGCCAAGAGAGTAGCGTCTTCGGGAATCTCGGCCCCGTGCGGATCACGCAAGGGATGCCCGAGCATGTCGTCCAGGTAATCGATCGCCTCGGGAGCATTGATGTGCTCCAGGCGATGCGCCTCCTTGTGCAGCTTCTCGTGCGGGGCGCCGGCGTGCTCCAGGTACGTCTCCCAAAGGCGATGCGCCCGCAACAGCCGCTGCGCCTCGCGCCGGCCGTCGTCGGTCAGTTCGACCGTGCCGTTTTCGACCTCCAGCAATCCGCCGCGGGCGAGGGAGCGAACCGCGCGGCGAACCGCCTCCGGACGATCCTCCACGTGGGTAAGCACGGTGGCCAGCGACACCTTCTTGCCCGGCGCCCGGAGGACGCAGCCCAACACGTCTTCGACCAACTGCTGCGGAACCGCCCGGCGACGCCGCAGCCAGTCAGCCACCAGTCCGTAGCGAGGCGCCGCGATCAGCACCACCAGAAATACTCCCGTCCCCACCACGATGATCGCCGACGCCGGCGCGACATTGATCACTTCGGACATCCCATATCCCGCCACAAAGCTTGCCACGCCGAAGATCGTTGAAACCCAGATCATGCGGCTGAGCCGGTCGCACAACAGGTACGCCGACGCGGCCGGCGTCACAAGCATCCCCACCACGAGCACCACGCCGACAATCTGCACGGCGCTCACCACCACCAGCGCCGTGCAGGCGGTGAGCAGGTAGTCCAGCGCCAGCACCGGAATACCCAGGGAGGCGGCCATCACCGGGTCGAAGCTGGCGATCGTCAGGTGGCGGAAGAAGAGGATCACCATCGTCAGCACGAACGCCGCCACGCCCGCCATCATCCACAGCTCCGCATCGGACACCACCAGCACCGAGCCGACGACGAAGTGATACAGGTCCAAGTGAATGTGCTTCGAGAACAGCGACGCGAACAACCCGCCCACGGCGAAGATGCCCGTGTACATGATGCCGATCGCGGTGTCTTCCTTGATGCGCGAGGTCTTGGAGATGAAGCCGATCATCGCCACGGTGAGAAAGCCCGCGATGATCGAGCCCACCACCATCGCCGGCGCGCTCGCCTCCGCGCCGAAGGCGAGCTTCATCAAGAGATACCCGCCGACCACGCCCGCCAGCATCGAGTGGGCGAGGGCGTCTCCCAGGAACGCCATCCGCCGCAGGATGATGAAGCAGCCGATCACCGCGCACACGGAAGACACCAGCACGCCCGCCAACAGCATCTTCGGCACGTAGGGGTACTGCGCGTGCCACTCGATGAGCCATTGCGGGACGTAGTCGATCATAGATCAACGCCGGCCGAGTGCGGCAGGAACGGCTTCCACATCTCGTACTTGGGATTGCTCAGCTTCATCGCCAAGAGCGGGCTTTGCTTCGGCTTGACCGGCTTGCGGATCAGCTTCATCCGCGCCTCGGCCGGCGTGCGGCCCCCCTTGAGCGTGTTGCACGGCTTGCAACTGGTGACCACGTTCTCCCACGTCGTGGCGCCGCCGCGGCTGCGGGGCACCACGTGGTCGAGACTCAACTGGCTGTACGGAACCGCCTCGCCGCAATACTGGCAGCGATGCTCGTCGCGAGCAAAGAGATTGCGACGGCTGAACCGCAGCGTCTGCCGCGGCGTGCGATCGTAGTGCAGAAGGCGAATCACCCGCGGAAGCTGGATCTGGAAGTGAACCGAGCGGATCCAGTCTTCGTGCGGCCGCTTCGCCTCGGCGTGGAGCGCGCTCGCCTCGACCCAGGCGGGAAAGTCAAAGTTAAGGTACTGGCCGTCCTCGACGTGGATCACCTCGGCCAGATCGCGATAGAGCAGCCCGAACGCGCGGCGGACATTCACCACGTGCACCGCCAGATAGAAGCGGTTCAAGACCAGCACGCTTGCCGACAATGCTCGTTCGGGACCGGCGCTAATCATCGATTGTCTCCGCGAGGAACGGTCTGGCGGCGCGGAAGGGTCAGTCCGGACGGGGTCGGGGAGGTTTTTCGGTCGAAGCATTCGCCGCGTCGCCGTCGCCACGTCCATGGCCGAAAAACAACCACGACCCCATGGTCGCCGCCCATTGAGACGCGCCCGAGTCGCGTCCTTATTTTAGCGAGCGGCCGTCGGCGCAGCCACACTTCGCAGGCGATTGCTTGAAAAATTCCCAGGACACGTATTGCTCCGCGGCGCGCATTGCCATTACGATGGAAAATGAAGTGAGGGCCTTCTCCGCCTTTCGTATTTTTCAATCTTCTTCCACAGGGCGCGGGCGATGATCCATTATTCCTGCGATCGCTGCAAACGGGTGCTCGATCCAGAAGACTCCCGATTCCTGATTCGCGTCGAAGTCACGGCGCCCCTGGAGCCGGTCGCCGACGAAGACTATGAAGACGATCGCGACCACCTCGCGGAAATCGACGACATCCTGGAGCGGCTGGAGCCGGACGAACTGGAATCGCTCTCCGAAGACGTCGGCCGCGTGCTGCGTTACGACCTCTGCCGCGACTGCTACCGTAAATTCATCCAGTTCCCCGTCGGCCGCGAGCCCGCCGAGCAGTTCGGCTTCAGCGAAAACTAACGATCTTCTGCGATGGCCCCACCGGCTCATGAGGGCCAGTTCCGTCCCCGCCGTCCCTTTCGCCGCCGGCGTTCGTGGGGAACAGTTCTTCTCTTCGCGGTCCTGACGCTGTTGGCGGTGCGCCGCGGCTGCGAGTCTTTCTCGCCCGACCGGCCGCGTTCTCCGGAGACGCTTGCCGAGGGCGTTTACGACGTGGTGCGCGTCGTGGACGGAGACACGATCATCGTGCGTCCTCCCGGCGCCTGGCCCGGTCGCGATTCGCAACAAGCCCGCGTGCGGCTATTGGGCATCGACACGCCGGAGACGGTGCAGCCGAACCATCCGGTGGAGCCGTGGGGACCGGAGGCGACGGAGTTCACCCGCGAGTTTTTGGTCGACGGAGAAGTCGAGCTGCGACTGGATCGCCGCCGCAAAGATCGGTATGATCGCTTCCTCGCCTACGTCTATGTCGAAGATCGCCTGCTGAACGAGGAGCTGGTCCGCGCCGGCCTCGCCCGCGCGGAAGCGTACCCCGGCGATTCGCCGCAGATTGCGCGTCAGTTGCAGGAAGCGGAGGAGGCGGCCCGGCGTGCGAAAATCGGCTTGTGGTCCGAGTGACGCCGCCACCGGCTCAGAAGCTTCGCAAAAACTGCACGGCCTGGCCGATCTCTTTGACCGGGTCGGCGGCTTCCGGGCGCTCGATGGTGAAGTAGCCGCGGTAGTCGTGCTCCTCCAAGGCGCCGAACACCGCAGGCCAATCGACCGAGCCGCGTCCCAGCGGCGTCTCTACTCCGCGGCCTTGGGCGACATCGCGCGTCCCGTCCTTCGCGTGAACGTGCAGGGTGTGCGGCCCCAACAGCGCAGCCGCCTCCGTGGCCGACCGGCCGCCAGCCACCAGGTTGCCGGGATTGAGATTTACCCCGAGGCTTCCAACCGGCAATGCGGCGATCAACGCGGCCAATCGCTGCGGATCTTCGCCGCCGGTGTCCGCTGCCAGCGTGGCGCCGACCCGCTGTCCGTGCCGGCCCAGGTCCGCCAGCACCTGCACGAGCAACTCCCACTGCGGCCCTTCCGGCTTCTCAGGGACATCGCCGATGCGATTGACCACGGCCGTCGCTCCCAGCTCCCACGCCAGCGACATCGCCTGCCGGGTGGCCTCGACGCGGCGGTCCAGCTCCTCCAGCGTCTCGTAACCGCGGCGGGTGCGGAAAGAAACCGCGGAAACCCGCAGGCCCAGATCATTCGTCATTTTCCGCAAATGCCGCACGGCGGTGCGCGTCATTTCCTGCGGGCGAAGCTCGTTTCGGGCGTCGATTTCCACGGCCTCGGCCCCCAACTCCGCCGCCGTGTGCAACGCTTGCTTAAGGGGGCGCCGCAAGCTCGCCAGTTGTACTCCCACCCTGATCCGCAGCACGGGTCCGACTCCCAATATAAATGTCCGTCCTGATATCCCTGTTGATTCTAGCCGCTGGCGCCAACCCGTCCATCGACCTGGAGGGGGAGGAGGCGGTCGATATTTATTTGTGCGACTTTTCGCGGCAGACGCTTCGCGGCGAAGATCGCGAGGCGGACATCAACTACGACACCTGGCCCGACCACTGGACCCGCCGCCGCGATGCGGAGCACCCGGCGTTTGTGAAGATCGCGATCGCCGGCGACCAGCCGGTCAATGACGCCGCTCCCGGCGCCTCGCAGCGATGGCTGCAGATCGAGCTGGACGGCGGCGCCGCGGCGGCGCTCTCGCCGACGCTCGACGTCAGCCCGCGATTCACGTACCTCGTCGAATGCCGGGTCCGCGCCGCGGGGCTGAAGCACAATGAGGTGTATTGCTCCGTCTCGTTCTTCGACGAGGACCATCAACTGCTGGAGCAGCACGACTCGCCGCGACGGCGCGACGCAGGCGACTGGCGCGACTTGCGCATCAGCCCCTTCACGCCGCAGAACCCCGCGGTCCGTCACGCGGTCATCGGACTACATGTAGTTCCGACCGGGAAGGAAGACCTCACCGGGACCGTCATGTTCGACGACGTTCGCCTGGCCCGGCTGCCGCGGATGGCGCTTACCGCCAACAGTCCGCATCATGTTTACACCGAGCCGTCCTCGATCCTCCTGACCTGCGATGTTTCCGGCGTCCGCGAGCCGACGCCCGAGCTGCACCTGCGGCTGTTCGACGTGTTCGGCCGAATGGTGGATGACGAGCGGCGACAAATGGCGGGCGAATTGATCGAGCGTCACGCTTCCGGCGCGGCCGCGGCGCATACCCAAACCTATGCCGGCGCTTTGGAGTGGAAACCGAAAATCCGCGAGCCGGGCTTTTATCGCGCCCAGGCCCGCATGCGCACGCAGCAGGGCGTGATTCATCTTCGTTCGCTGACATTTGTCGTGATTCGGCCGACGCCGCATCGCGACCTGAGCCGCGGTCCGCAGGGGGGGCAGTTCGGCTGGTCGCTGCCTCGCGGAGAGGAGGTGCTTCCGCTGGAGGCGATGGCGTCCCTCACCGGTTACGCCGGCGTGCAGTGGGTCAAGCTCCCGGCGTGGTTCGACGCACAGGACCAGAATTACGCCGATCGCCTGGTGCGGTTTGTAGACCGCGTCGAGCAGGATGGCGTCACGGTAGTGGGCGTGCTGGACGAGCCGCCCGCGTCGGCGCGGCCGCTGTTCGGGAACGATCGGTCGCTCCCCATCGCCAGC
>JAHWKS010000429.1 GCA_019347795.1 Planctomycetota bacterium
GGATTGAACCACCGCCGCCGCACACCGCCCGCCGGGCATTGCCCCGCGGGCGGTTTTTTATGCGCCGTTGCACCCGTGTTGCACCGGACCCCGCGAGCCGTCCGCCGACGAAAAAAGCCTCTCCGCAACTCGTGTCGCAGAAAGGTTTTAGAGAGTGCCCCCTGATGGACTCGAACCATCAACCCTCTGATTAAGAGTCAGATGCTCTGCCAGTTGAGCTAAGGGGGCGGTGAGGTTGAATTTTAGTGGTTTTGGCTGGGGCGGCAAAGGGGAGCGCGGGGACTGCTGCGATCGACGTGGTACGGCGTTTGCCCCACATTGCTGCGGCGGCGCGGCGGATTTTGCAGGGAGCGTGCGATGAAGACGGACAAAGCATTGCGGACCACGGCCGTGGGGGTGTTTCACGATCGCGAGGCGGCTCAGGAGGCGGTGGCGGAGCTGCGGCGGCTCGGCTTTTCGGAGGAGGAAATCGGCGTCGCGTATCGAGGACACGAGGACGTTGCGGGAGGTTCAACTTCCGGCGGTGATGGCTCGCATGCCGCGGAAGGGGCCGGCGTCGGCGCCGCGGCCGGCGCGGGACTGGGCGCGCTCTGGGGCCTGGGAGTCGTCGCCGGCGCGCTCCCCGCGATTGGTCCGGCCATCGCCGGAGGAACGATGGCCGCGATCCTCACCAGCGCCGCGGCCGGCGCCGCGGCGGCGGGTTTGACCGGCGCTTTGGTCGGCGCCGGCATTCCCGCGGCGGAGGCCGAATTCTATGAGGGCGAGTTCCGTGCCGGCCGGTTCGTCGTCACCGTGCATGCCGAGCGGCGGTATGAGGAAGCCGCCGGGGCGCTGCGCCGTCACGGCGGGTACGACATGCACAATCGCGAAGTGCATCCGCATCCGGCGCCGAACGAGATGACCGACCTCACGCCGCGCAAGCCGCGGTAAGGCAGCGCTACGGCCTCCCTTCGGCCAGGAGCTTCTTGATCTCCGCCTCGATGTCTTTGGCGTTTTGCTCGCCGCTGCCGATGCGGTAGAGACGCACTTTCCCCTCGCGATCCAGCAGGACGACGTGGGGGATGCCGGATACCTGGTAATAATCGGTGAGCGAGTCGTCCTGGCGAATTGCGAACCGATGCTCCAGCTCGTGGTGCTCGGCGAATTGCCGCAGCATCTCTTGCTCCTCTTCGGCGGTGACCGACTCTTCGGCCCGAGTGGCTCGCTGGGCGTCTTCGTCCCACGCGTAGTTGTAGTAGCGGGTCAGGCCGATGATCTGCAGGCCCTCATCCGCGTATCGCTCCTGCCACTCGCGAAGGTGCGGGAACGTGGCGATGCAGGGGCCGCACCACACCGCCCAGAAGTCCAGCAGCACGACCTTCCCCTTGAGGTCTTTCTCCGTGAGCGGCTCGCCGTTGACCCAGGCCTCGGCATCCAGCGGCGCGGCGGGCTTGCCCAACGTCTTGGCCAGCTCGCGGCCGCGCTCCAGCGCCTGGGAAATCTCTCGCTCCAGGCTTCCGATCACGTCGTCGTATTTCGTCTTCACGTCGGCCTCTTCGGCGGCTTCTCGCCGTTCTCCGAGAAACGCGGTCGTCGCCGCAAGCTTCTCCTCCGCGTCGGCCAGCTGATACATCGCCAGCGGGTACAGTTCGTTCATCGCCTTGCTCTGGTACAGCGAGAGCAAATCGGCGTCGCCGGGATTCTCCTTCAGGTCCGCGACCAACTGCTCGAGCGTGGTGCGGGCGAGCTTCAGTCGCTGCTCGATGGCCTGCACGTAGCTTTGGGCCCGCTCGACCACCTCCTGGGCCTCTTCCGCCTTCGGCTCCAGGCTGTTGATGAACGCCCGCAGCTCGCCGAGCCGCTTCTCGGCCTGGTCGGGGTCCGACTCGACCAGCGGAAGAATCTGTCGGGCCTGCAGCAGCACGTACGTTTGCAGGGCCAGGGGATTGTCGGGGTTCTCCTTGAGCTGCTCCGCCGTGCTTTTGGTTTTGGCCTCGTCGCTTTGCGGTTCGTCATCCGCCCAGGCGGCGCCGCCGATGAGCAGCGCGACTGCCGCCGTAACTGCGAGAATGCGAGTCATGAGAAAACTCCGGGTGAGGGGGAAGAGGGACCGTCCGCCGCGCGCGGGCATCATCGTGGTACGGTACGTTATGGCACACCGGGAGCGGAAAGTAAACTTTCGGCGATATCCATCGTCGCCTTTCGCTCCGCGCTGGGGACGTTCTTTCGCGGAGCGAAAGACGACAAGAGCCGCGATGGCGGATGCCGCTACTGCTTCACCGAGCTTTCCTCCAGCCGCTGCTCCAGGCAAAGTTTCACTTTGTCCAGCACGCGGCGCACGGTGCGCTCCGAGCGGGCCACCTCTTCGGCAATCTCTTCGATCAAGTAGCCTTGCAGACGCAGCTCGACCATCCGCTTTTGCACGTCGGTCAGGCCGCGGGTAAGAAGATCCACCTCCTCCAGCACCGCCAGCGTCTCGGCCGGCGACGGCTCGCGGGTGATGGCGTCATGGTAGAGCTGCCGGCCGTCGGCGCCGGAGTCGTTCTGTTCCTGATCGACCTGCCGTTTTCCCGCGGTATGGTGCTCCACCTTGCGGCGGAGCTTGTTCATGGTGATCACCGCCAGCAATCGCCATAAGTCGCCGCTTTGCTGCAGCGTGTATTGGCCGTCGCGGGCGCGGAGGAAGAAGCTGCGATAGGCCGACTGCACGATGTCTTCCGCATCGATGCGGCGGGCCAGCTTCGACGAGAGCCGGCTGTGGGCCAGCGACGTCAACCGCCCCACGTACCGCGCAAACAACGCACCCGCCGCGTCGGGGTCGCCTCTGCGGTATTGATCCACAAGACGCAGCGACTCCGTCGAATCGAACGAGTCGCCGGCCGGGAGGGATTCCTCAGACATAGAAGCTCGCGCTGCTGGCGGGGAGCCGGAATCGTGCAATCGCGGAAAGGAAAATCGCGTCGTCCGCCCATTGGGCAACATTATACACCTCGCAGGCGGGAATGCAAAACCGTTCTGGAGCGTACACTCCCCCGGCGCCAGCACTGGCGCCGGGGGCATCCAAAGCTCTTGACGGAAGATAGACGTTTTCACTGCCGGCGATGCGCCGCCGGGCGATCGAGCGAATCGCGGACAAAGAGCCACGTTCACACATTCTTTAGCAATCGCCCCCAGTCCGAACGATGAACGGGATTCGCAGTTTCCAATCGGTGACATACACATTCCAGAAAGGTCCGCCGCCCTCGTTCGCCCAGCAGGAACATCGCGACAGAGCAGAACGGTTGGAGTTCGGTGACGTAGATGTTCTGACCCGCAATGAACTCTTGACGTATCAGCGCTTCGATAGCGTCGGCGTCGCGCCCTTCAATTCCGTTCGACGTAATGAAGATGGCTTCGGATACATTGTGCTCCCGCAGCGCTCGGATTTTGCATTTCAATTGAGCTGCTGTAAGCCTCCGGTGCTGCGCCTCCACTGCCGCAAGAACCACGCCGTCCGGGCCCAAGCACTCGATCTGTGAAACCGTCCCCGGGGGAGTATTAGCCGACGTTGCGCTGGTGCGGCGAACTGCAGCGAAGGCTTTGAAATGCATCCCGATCGCTTCGAAAAGTGCCGCGGCGATAACTCGCATCCGGTAACCACGGACGCGGTAGCTGAGGAATTCATCAACCAATCCAGCGCAATCCTCCGCACTGATTCGCCGAGGAGTGGGAAAAGCGGAGCGCACGGATGGCTCGAATTGGCTTGGTGAAGGATTCATGGCGTTTTATGATGGGCCACGACGGCGGGGGGCAGCTATTGGGTTTGTTTGCAGGAAGGCGAGTTGATTAATAGGGCGCACAATATGGCAATTGATCTTCTGAGCAGAGCGTGGCACAATCAACTGCGCGATCGGGCAGCGGGAACAAAGTCGTACTTCTTCGTGTGCGCACCGTTCGTTACCACGGAGGGTTGCGACTTGCTGCGGTCGAGCTTTTCAGAGCGATTTCGCAGGAGTGGAGAAGTGCGAATCTTGTCAGACCTCTCGCCGACCCATCTGCTACAAGCATCGACCGATCCGGCAGCCTTGCAGCTCCTGCTTACCTCCGTCGGCCGCGGATCGCTGCGCCACTTGCCGCGACTACACGCGAAGGTTTACGTTTTCGACTCGACCTACGCGATCGTCACCTCCGCCAACCTAACCGCGGGAGGGATCTACCGCAACTTCGAATACGGCATAGGGATTGCCGACCGAGCTACAGTTTCTCGAATCCGTGACAGCGTGGAAGCGTATGCGGAACTGGGAGCCGCCGTCGAATTGGAGCAGCTTGCCCGCTACTGTACGCTGGCGCTGGAGGTTCGCAGGAGAGTCGCTGCGCAAATGTCAACCGTCGCCCGCGAGGCGCAGGTTCAACTCGAACAGTCGATTCGCGAAACTGAAGACGAGTTACTCCGCTTGCGAGTACGTGGCGGACGCATAACGCCGCTGTTTGGGCAGACGATCTTGTACTTATTGCGCCAACACGGGCCGCTATCTACGCGCGAGCTTCATCCGCTTATTCAGCAGATCCATCCGGACCTTTGCGATGACTCGGTTGACCGCGTGATCGACGGCGTTCACTACGGAAAGCGATGGAAACACTGGGTGCGGTCGGCTCAACAACGACTGAAGGATGAAAACAGGATCATCCTCGTCGACGGAACATGGCGACTCGTTTGAGCGCAGCCGCGTCTCGAGACTCGCCTACAATGGAAGCTCGAGCAAGCTGTTTGCATTCTCAACTTTGATCGCATCCGATGTCATCGCCGTTTTCTCCCGCCGACTCGCTGCAGGATGCTTTGCAGCGTCACGGAATTACGCTTCCCGACGACCAGGTTGAACGTCTGGACCGGTATTGCCGGACGTTGTGGGCGTGGAATGAGAAGCTTAATCTGACACGGCACACGGACTATGAAAAATTCGTGAGCCGCGATGTGATCGACAGCCTGCAGGCGGCCGCGCTCCTCGACGCGGGCGAGAGCGTCCTCGACGTCGGCGCCGGCGGCGGCGTGCCCGGTGTGATTCTCGCGATCGTACGCCCCGATGTGAACGTGTCGCTGTGCGAGTCGGTCGGGAAAAAGGCGGAGGCGCTCGCGGAGATGGTCCGCGAACTCGAACTGGAGGTTCCCGTTCTTCCCGCGCGGCTGGAGAGCGTGTTGGAGGGTCATCGCTTCGACGTGGCCGTGGCCCGCGCAGTGGGGCCGATGGAGAAGATCCTCCGCTGGATGAAAGGACGCTGGGATCGCGTGGAACGGCTGCTGTTGATCAAAGGCCCCAAGTGGGCCGAGGAGCGCGGCGCCGCGCGGCATCTGGGACTGCTCCGCGACCTCGAGTTGCGCAAATCGGCCGAGTACGCGATGCCGGGAACCGAGTCGAAAAGCGTCATTCTGACAATTCGCCCGAAGGGTCGCGGCGATTCGCTTTCGGCGGCGAAAAAACGAACTTGACCCGTTTCGGCGATTACCATACATTCCCGCCCGTTGCACGTGAGCGAAACAAACTCGCGGACAACTACTGGGGCAGGCGGAGCCTGCCGACCTGGAACGGATGCACAACTAACACAGCGTGGAGGCGGCGGGTCTGCCCGCCCAGGAGGCGTTCGGTCGGCATGGAAGCCGCCCGGCGTGTTCCCAGTCCGCATCCCGCTTGACGACGACCGCAAGCACGGATGCGCGTGGTTGTCGCCAATCCACTCGCTCCCGATCACGCGCCGGCGTCCTTTGCCCCCC
>JAHWKS010000430.1 GCA_019347795.1 Planctomycetota bacterium
AGCCGCTGCGGGTGCTCCATCAAGAGGAACGACGTGTCCGGCTTGCGGCGAAAGACGATCACGCCGCACGATTTCACTTCATCCATGGATCAGGGGAGCTTAAAGTCGGCGATGAAGAGTTGGCTCTGGCCGTCGTCGGTGCGGGTGCTGGTCCACATCAGCTTCTTGCCGTCGGGCGAGAACACAGGCAGCACGTCGGCCGCGGGAGAGTCGGTCACGCGGATCGGCTCGCCGGTCTGGAACTTGCTGTCCTTCACCTCGTAGCGGACCATCCACAGGTCGTAGTTGGGCCGGGCCCGGGGATTGGAGTGATCGGCGCCCGACCAGATGATATACGGCGCCGTGGGATGCCAGTACGGCCCCCAATTCACGCCTTCATTGTCGGTCAGCGCCTGCTCGTGCTTGCCGTCCACGCCGATCACGTAGATTTGCAGGTAGTTTTCCTTCTTGCGGTCGCTGCGGAAGACGATCCACTGGTTGTCGGGCGAGATGAACGGGCCGCCGTCGTAGCCGGGAGCGTCGGTCAACTGGCGCTCATCGCGGCCGTCGGCGTCCATGATGTAGATGTCCGGATCGCCATCGCGGTCGCTGCAGAAGGCGATGCTCTTGCCGTCGGGAGACCAGGCGCCTTCGGCATCGTAACCTTTGGCCTCGGTCAGGCGGCGGAGGATTTCGCCGCTCCGCTTCGCCTCAAAGATGTCCATGTAGGGGTCGAAGTCCCATGAGTACCGGCGCCGTCGGCCGGACTTTCGATCTTCCTCCTGCTGGCGAATCGCCTGGTCCTCGGTCGCCTCCAGCATCGGATCGAGATGGCTGGAGGCGAAGAGAATCCGCACCCCGTCGGGCGAGAAATAGGCGCACGTCGTGCGGCCGCGGCCGGTGCTCACGAGCGTCGGCTCGCCGCCCTTAAGCGGCTGGGTATAAATCTGGTAGAACGGATACTCTTGCGGGACCGCCTGATAGATGATCGTCTCGCTCTCGGGCGAGAAGTAGCCTTCGCCCGCTTTGACGAAGCCTTCGGTCACCTGCCGCGGACTGCAAAAATATTGCGACTCCAACTCCGACAGCTCCGGCTGCTCGGCCGCCGCGGCGGCGGCGAGAGCCACGGCGATTGAGAATGACAAACCACGAATCAGTGCAACCACGACTGCGTCTCCCAAGGTTGTTCCAGGCGACAAATTCCGACGCCGATTATATCCCATGAAAATCTACACCAAAACCGGCGACGGGGGAGACACGGGCCTCTTCGCCGGTCCGCGGGTGCGAAAGGATCATCCGCGAATCGAAGCGTACGGGACAGCGGACGAACTGAACTCGGTGCTGGGCGTGGTCCGGGCAGGGGACCCGCCACAACAGCTTGATGACGTATTGTCCTCGGTGCAGCACGAACTCTTTGCCCTGGGGGCCGAACTGGCGACGCCCGAGCCGCAGGAGCATGGCATGGAGTTGCTGGGCTCGGCGCACATCGAGCGGTTGGAGCGGACGATCGACAAGTTCGAGGCCGACCTGCCGCCGCTTCGCCAGTTCATCTTGCCCGGCGGAGTGCGTGCGGCCGCCGAGTTGCACTTCGCCCGCACCGTTTGCCGCCGCGCCGAACGCTGCCTGGTGACGCTGGCGGACTCGCCGGAGGAGCACGTGCGCCGGGAGGCAATCGTCTACCTCAACCGCCTCAGTGATCTGCTCTTCGTTCTGGCCCGCTGGGCCAACCGCGACGCCGGCCGCGAAGATATTCCGTGGCGGAAGGAGGCGCCGTGACGCCTTTCGACCTGGAGCGTCTGCGGCGCGCGACGTTCCTCCGGCACATCGAGTACATCGAAGAAACCGCCTCCACCAACACGCTCGCGGCGGCGCTGGCCGACCAGAATGACCACCCTTTGCCGCTTCTCGTGCTGACGGCCCGGCAGACCGCCGGCCGGGGGCGCGGCGCCAATCGCTGGTGGTCGAGCGAAGGAGCGTTGACGTTCTCCCTCGTCCTCGACGCCGCCGGCGAGCAGCTATCGCCGACGCGGCGGCCGCTGATTTCGCTCGCAGCCGGCCTGGCGGTGTGCGAGGCGCTGCACGAGTTGCTGCCCGAAGGGCACTTCGGCGTGAAGTGGCCCAATGACGTGCACCTGGACGGGAGGAAAGTCTGCGGCATTCTGGTCGAGTCGGCCGCGCGCGGCGAGCGGCTGGTGATCGGCGTGGGGATGAACGTCAATAATCCCACCTCCGAGGCGCCGGAGGAGATCGCCGCGCGAGCCGCCTCGCTACGCGACGCCGCGGGATGTTTCTTCAATTTCACTGATGTGCTTGCCCGAACGCTCCGTCACCTCGAATGCCAGTGGCGAACGCTTCTCGCCGGCGATTCGGTGCTCATCGACAACCTGCGAAGCCGTTGCGTGCTGACCGGCCGTACGGTGACGATTGTGGCCGGTTCACAGCGGCATACCGGTCTTTGCCGGGGCATCGCCGGCGACGGCGCCTTAACGATCGAGACGGCTGGAGGTCGCAGCCGAATCTATGCCGGCGTCGTGGAGTACATCGACGTGTAAAGCCGGTCGTTCAAAGTCTGAAGGCGCGGATCGTGCATTCGGCACAACCTTTGCTCCTTTCGTCCCACGGGCGTCCGCAGGTTCTCCGGAACGGTCGCGCATGAACATTACGCTCCTGGTCTACCTGGAAAACGGCTCGGAAGAACACGATAGCTCAGTCGATGAGATCGCCGACGCGCTGCGGGAAGCGGGGCACAAGCCGTCAATCTTCGGCGTCCGCGGCGACCTGAACAAGCTGATCGCCGGATTGCGGCGCCGGCGGCCTGATTTGATTTTCAACCTGCTGGAGCAGTTCAACGACCAGCAGCTTGGATTGGTGGAGGCTACCGCGGTTCTCGAGTTGCTCGGCATCCCGTACACGGGCGGCGGCGCCGGCGAGTTGTTTCTGCAAGAGGATAAGACGCTCACCAAGAAGCTGCTTGCCTATGAAGGACTGCTCTACCCCGACTTCGCGGTTTTTTCCAAAGAGGCGGAATTGGAAACCGGCGGCAACCTTCGGCTGCCGCTGTTTGTGAAGCCGTTGCGGCTGGACTCTTCGCTGGGAATTGAGGGCTCAAAGTCGCTCGTGCGCACCACGACGGAACTGATGGAGCAAGTCCTGCGCATTCATCGTGAGCTGAACGACGCCGCCCTATGCGAGGAGTACATCGACGGCCGGGAGTTCTACATCGGCGTGCTGGGCAATCACGAGCCGCTCGCCTTTCCGCCCATCGAAATCGACTTCTCGGAGATGCCCGAGGACGCGCCGCACGTTCTCGATGCGAAAGCCAAGTTCGACCAATCGACGCCGGAGTATCAGGGCACAAAGCCGGTGGTGGCGGAAATCGACGACCAGCTTCGCGCCCGGCTCCAGCAAGTCGCCCTCGACGCCTGCCGCGCGCTGCGGGTGAAGGACTACGCCCGAGTGGATCTCCGTGTGGCGGAAACCGGCGACATCTACATCCTGGAAGTCAACGCCAACTGCTACCTGGAGCGAGAGAGCGAGTACGCCATGGCCGCCGCCGCCGCGGGCATCGAATACACGGACTTGATCGGCCGCATCGTGGAGCACGCGCTGGAGCGCCGGAAGATCAAGAGCCGCCGTATTGGCGCCCGCCGCACCAAGTCCCGCAAACCGAAGCGCCCCGCCCCCGTATAAATCACTTGCTCCGCGAATGACTACCCGCTTGCGACAGCAAGCGAAGAAACGAAAGTTTGCCGTTTGCGCAGGTCAGCGGATCGCGGCGCGAGCCGAAGATTGGTCACTCGCGGAGCGAGTGACCCACATTGAGGCTACGCCAGATAGCTTCCGCGGTGCACATAGTTCGTCGCCAGCGACGTGACGAACGTGGTGACCGCCACGGCCGCCTCGACTTCCCGGTCCAGGGGATAGACCTGTTGCAGTTCGTCGGCGATTTCCGCCATCCGCCGCAGGAGGAGCCGTGTCCGCTCGGGGAAATGGCCGGTCCAGCGATAGACGTCGGCCATCAGGCTCTGCTCCAGGCGCCGGATCAACTCAGAAGCGGCGTGGCGAGGGACTTCGGGATGGCTCTCCTCGGCCCGCCCTAAGTCTTCGAAGATCGCCCGTAACGAGCCTTCCAGCCCGACCGGCAAGTCTTCGCTTTCGACGGCGTCGCGGCGGTAATATTGCTCGACCGATACCGCCAGCTCCCCCACGTCCTCATCCAGCTCCACCTCCGACACAAGCGGCTCGCAGTCGGCCAGCTCGGCCATCTTGCGATCGCAATACTCCAGCTTCGCCAAAGCTTTGGGCCAGCCGGCGTATCGGGATCGCCAGTCGCTCTCGGGCGTCATCCACACGGCGAACGTCTCGGACCAATCTTCATCGGGGTGCTTCTGCGCGTACCAGCCCGGCAGGTGCACCACGTACCGCGTGCTGAAGGGGGCCGGCCGATAGTCCTCGACGTAGGGCTGTGTCAGTGATCCGAAGTGTTTGATCCACTCCTCGTCGTTGTAAAGCTTGTACGCGTAATTGACGACGTGCCCCATCTCGTGCCGGAAATACCGCAGGATATCGGCGTCGCTCACGCCTTCCACGTGCCCCACGTGCCGGGCATGGACTTCAACCAGCTCCGGATGCGCCAGATAAAACGGAATGCCGATGACGATCGTTCCAAACGGCACGCCCCACTCGGTGGAGAGATGAAACTCCGGCCGCAGCCGGCAAACGCCCGCTTGCCGGAGCTCCTGCTCAAACTGCCGGATGAGCGGCGCCAGCCGGGTCCCTTCGATCGTGAGGCCCAGGTCGCGAATGGGCTTCGAGCGAAAATTTCCCTCGTGAAAAGGCGGCGATGCGGAGGACATGGCGGCAGACGGCGACGAAAGACATAAACCCGCTACTGGGATTTTAGCGAGCGACCACGTGACGCCACAATCGCGTGAACCTTGTTTGCGCCGAGGGCATCCTCCTCTTTGTACTTCGCTTATCAACGGCGTCGTGATTGCGGCGCCGAAGGCATATTCAGGCATCGATTTGACGTCGTCACGCCAGCGGCGCGCTTGGCCTTTGTTCGCAAGGTCGGCCTCGCGTGTTCCGTGCATGGGTTCTGACCGGCGCCGTCTGATCGTGGTTAGCTCAATGGGAGAGCGTCAGGCTGCAAACCTGAAAGTTGCTGGTTCGACTCCAGTACCACAGACCGCCGATCGAGAGATTGGCTCCCGGGCGCGCAAGCGCCTGCACGCGAGAGCGTGCAACACCATCGGCCCAACGGCGGCAACGCGACCGGCGAGTCCGCCAGTGTGGGTCACTCGCTGGAGCGAGTGACCATTGTCTGCTCGCGGAGCGAGCAGCCCACACTCGGCAGCGCCAAGGAACGCCTTGCAGCACGCGGATTCCGCCGGCCCCGGCTCTTGCGCCTCCGCGGCTGAAGCCCAGTGTGGTCACTCGCTCCGCGAGTTGCCCCACGCTGGCGCCGACGCCGCATGACGCTCTTGCAGCCTGGACCGGCTCAAGCGTCGCTCCGCGCTCCGAGGCGTGACCCGCCCTCGCCGCGCCGCCCGCGGGCTGTTTGTAGCGCGGAGGGGGATTGCTTCAGTTGGGCGACGCCACGATTCAGCATCGATTCACACAGTTGAAGAGGAGTCAGGAGTCAGGGATCAGGAGTCAGTGCTGGTTGGCCTAACCCCTGACCCCTGACCCCTGACCCCTGACCCCTGACCCCTGACCCCTGACTCCTGAC
>JAHWKS010000431.1 GCA_019347795.1 Planctomycetota bacterium
GCAGCAGCGACTTGATCTCTGCGAAGAATTCTTGAGCCGGCCCGTGAACGGTTACCGCGCCGCCCGAAACGCTGCCAATACTGTTGCTCGTCCAACGTAGGCGGCGGCAAATACGCGTCAAACCCGGCCCGGTAAAGGCCGATTTCCAGCGGATTATCGAGCGTGCCGGCCGCCACGTAGGGGGCGGCCAGGTGCAGGTCCGCCGCCGACTCGGCCCGGGCCAGGGATGCATCGTCCGAAAGCACCCGAGCCTCGATGAAGATCAAAATCTCGGTCTTGGCGCGCGTCACGCTCTTGGCCCGAAACATGGCGCCCACCAAGGGGAGGTCGCCCAGGACGGGAACCTTGGACTCCGCCTCGACATCGCTCTCGGCCAAGAGTCCCGCCATGACCAACCCCGTGCCGTTTTTGATTTGCAGGACATTGCCGATCGCCCGCACATCGTTTTCAGCATTGGCCACTGCCAAAAAGTCAGCGTCTTCCATGGAAATGTCACCCGGCGGCGTGCCATCGGTGGTAGTCGAGAATCGGGCCAGCACCTCCAGGTCGATCGTGCAATCTTCCGGGCGCCATCGACAACGGTCCCCATCGCAGCCTTCGATCATATGAAAGAAGTCGATATTGAACGTCTCGTCGGTTTCCATTCGCTGGCAGATATAGTTGCGAAGTTCGGTCCGCGAGTACTGGTTCACAATTTCCAGGACTTGCTGTTTGATTTCCAGGGGAACCAGCCCGCCCTGCCTGGCGTACGGACGCCAGGTCTCGGCGAGGACCGCCTTCGGGTCCTTCGTGGGTTGCTCCGCGGCCGTTTTCTTTTTTTCTTCCTCTTTCTTGGCGCCCTCTCCCGGTTGCGTCGGCGGCGGGACGTACGCCGTGTAAACGAAGCCTTCGTCCAGAAGGAATTGAATGAGCGTATTCCAGTTGAGGATCTCGGAATCGACGATCGCGGCATCGCCTCGTCCTATGCCGAACGCGGTATAGTTAACGATGCGCGGCGTGACGCGAAGGTAGGTTCCCACGTGCTTGTAAAAGTAATAGTTCTGCATATTATCCGTCGTGGTCGAGCGGACCGTCCCCAGCGTAAAGGCCTGCTTCGATCCCGCCACAAACTCGACCCCCTCGCCGTTGGTGGTGACCAACTCCGGCGCCGTAATCACGTCGGCTTCCAGTTCGGTCGCCAGCAAGCTGGCGACCCAGTTCAGATGCTCGCTGGTCAGATTGACTAAGGCGCCGGCCCCGGCGGGAACGGGGCCCATGTTGCTCAGGTTCATCGCCGAGTTCGGGAGATTGATCAGTCCCGAAGTCGTGGATGAATTGAATCGGCTCACGCCCGTCAAGTTGCGCCCATCCTGGTTGATGTTGGGCGAGAGCGGATCCGCCCCCATGAACTCGCTCGCCAGCCCCGGCCGGTTTCGGATGTAATCCAGCGTCGAGGCCACCGCGAGGCTGTCGTTCCGCACTACCTCCACCACGCGGATTTTGATTTGGATGAGCGGCTGGTGGGGAATGTTCGCGGGAACGCTCGTATCGCCCAAACCGGGAGCAAAAACGGGTGAACTAGGGGTGGAAAGGGGGAGCAGAGACGCCGTATCGAATGCCGTGGCCTGCTGCATCGCAGAGGACACGATGGCCCCTGACGCACCGCCTTGAGCTTGCGGCACAATCATCGCGGCCTGATTGTTCTTTAGGTCACGATACGATTGTTGGACTCGATCGAACTCCTGTTGGATTTGATTGTACTCCAGGCGTAATCGCTCCTGTTCGAAGGGCGTCAGGCGGAGGGTGGGGGCGCCGCTGAACGGGGCCGGAAGCCCCGGCTCGCGAACCGACGGAAAAACGAAATAGGGGTACCCGGTGCCCGGCTCGGGATTGGTGGGCAGAGTCTTGCCGTACCGCTGAATGCCTTGAATCGTGCCCGCATCCGGGTCGGTCATGAGCTGAGATCTATACGGATTTCCACCGCCGCGGATCGGTTGGGCTTCGAGGGAGTGGGCGCAAAGCACAATCATGGCCGCGAGCGCAAAGGCGGAATTCTTCACAAAGACACCTCGAGCGGCGCAATCGATCAATTCAATTGGATCACTTCAACCGCTATTTTCATCGGCCTCACAGTGATTACATGCCAGCGGCGGTCGTTCTGTCCCGCAAAATCCTCTAAGTTCCCTCACTTATTGCAGTTGGACTTTCAGCGCGCTGTCAAAGTCACCCCCATCGATTCGGTCCAACAGAGAACGCCACATAAGAGTAAGCGTTCGCTCCTTCCATGCTTGGCTCGGCGGTTAGGTTGTGGAAGTGTTTTGTTCTCACACACATCTAGGATCCACGCCCAGAGTCCGCGTCCCAGCGCCCGACCTGTCCGACGACGGATCGAATGTCATCTAGACCTATGGCGACGATGGCGACCTTCGGATCGTCGTCGGCAATCGGGAGCTGGGGCCGTTCGCCGTCGTGCGGGCCCCAGGACTTTCGCCTGATGGCAAGCGATGGATTGCCGGCTACCAGACGAAGGACGACTTGAAATGGCATCCGGAAACTGAAGCCGGGAATACGGGTCCCTATCCGTCCGTCAGGGTGACGACGTTTCAAGGCGCGGATTCGCTGGCGGCGATCGGACACAGCGACGGAACTCCTCGGTCATCATCAACGGCAAAACCCTTGGTCCCTACTCGGAGTTTCACCTGTACGACCCAAATATCGGCGGCAAGCTCGATCGCACGACCAACAATAGTTGGGCGGCCTATGGCCTCAAGACCGGCCAGCAAGTCGAGGTCTTTGACACCGGGGCACATGTCGCGACGACCGGATCGTTCGATGCCTTTTCGCTGTTGCGAACCAAGGCAGGTCATTGGAGCGGGCTGGGTAGACTGGGAGACAAACGGTTCATCGTCGAAGACGGGCGCAAATCGGATTCCTTCGGACCATTCAAGGTGATGTGGAATCACGTGCGATCGGCCGACGCGGGCCGCATGGCGGTGCTCATTCAAGACGAAGACGATAGGAACTTCGTTGTGATGCGCGACAAGTCGCTGGGCCCTTACGCCGATCGCCCGTTCGACTTCACCTTTTCGCCCGACGGAAGCCAGTGGGCTTTTCGAGTCAAGGCGGCAGGCGACAGTTATCGCGTGGTTCACAGCCAAGGAGAGTCGCCCCAATACCTCGAGAGCGGTCCCGAGATCCAGCATGCGATGGCTTTCGCCATTCCCCGACTACGGCATATCAGCCCGGCCACAGAGCTAACTCCTCGGGACTATGTCTATCCGGCAACAAAGACGGAAACGTCTGCCTATACGGCGTCTCCCTACGCAATGGGAGCGGGAGAGCGGATTCGATTACGTGACAGGCTCTTTTGCGTTTGGACGCCATTTGACGCAAGCCGGAGATGACGCCGCCCACGTCCCCCTGAAGAATTCGCAGCAAGCGGTCCCGAGCAAATGCTTCCCGGTGCTCCCCGGAGGCATGAAAGACCTTAGCCGCCCGCCAGACGTATTGAGCCACCCAGAATATCGACGGTGCGATCCGCGGGCGCCGATTCCAGGCAGACGTCGGCCGCTTCCCAGAGGCTCAGTTGTCCGTCCATCAAGCGCACCATCGTCACCGTACAGCCGTCCCCCATGATCACGCGATGTCCTAACCACAGCCAACGGTCGGGCGCCTGGTTGTCAATCGACTTTCCCGTTTCCGTGACCAGATCGTGCATCGCTTGTTCATCGAGCTTGTCACGAGCGATGCAGTAAGCTCCCGTTTCGGAGGACGGCGCCGAACGACCGTTGGCCAACCGAAAGGCGATCAGCTTGGTGACCGGCGACTACGCAACCGTGATCGGCGCTGAGCACTTGCGAGAGGAACGTCCAGACAGTGACAGCTGTCGTGTAGATGCGTGCCGAATCGAGTTTTGCGGTTGCACTGCCGAAGGTCGATGCGATAGTCTCTTCCGAGATGAGCGAGGCGAAGAAGAGTTGGTTGTCACGTCGCGCATCAGCGATCCGTCGCCGAAAGGAATCGAACATTGGGAGGGCCTCCTTGCCTGTCTTTGAGAGTTGCAAGCTCCAAAGACTTCACAGGGAAGGCCTGGGGTGTTCAGTCTGTAGCGATCAGAGCGGGTGGAGTTGTACCTAGTTTTGTTCCGCGGGGTGGCGTGGGAAAGGCTTCTTTGCGTTGCGAGTGTATCGTGGCGCCGAGGTGGATTTGTTGCCAGGTTGCCAGGGCGGGTCCGGAAATGGTCGCCAAGGCCGTTTGGAGGCCGTCGAGCGTGAGGCGGCCGAACCAAGGGACAGTCCGCGACATCGCGGAGTACGACGCGGCGACCGGCGACATAACGATCGCGAACCACCACCAGTACAACGCGTTCGGCGCGATCACGTCGGAAACCGCCGGCGCCGCTGATTTCCTTTAGGCCTACACCGGCCGCGAATGGGACCCCGACGCCGAACTCTACTACTACCGCGCTCGGTGGTACGATCCATTCGTTGGCCGTTTTATTAGCGAGGATCCGATCGGTTTTCGAGCGGGAGATGGGAATCTGAGTAGATACGTTAGCAATAGTCCCTCGAACCTACTTGACCCCAGCGGCCTGCAATCTGGTACAGCCCCTAGACCGCGGTGCGGAGGCTAAGTGGCCCTCCTTGCAGGAGATGGAAGAGGCCGAAGCGTCGACCACCGCGCAGGAGGCCGCCGTGGCGGAAATCACGGATCGACTCCAGCGCACCGAGGCTGAGCATCGGCTCAACATGGAGCATCTCCTCCGCTTCGGCGTGCGGGCGAACGAACGAAAGGAGCTACGCCGCGTTCTGGACGAGGTCGCCGCGCACGGCGGGCTGTCGCTGAACGAGGCGGCGAACTTTGCTCGCGCACAGAGTCAAGCGGGAGCTGCCCGGATCGCTTTTAGGTAAACGGATCATTCTCCGCCGCCTGCTGCTGCCGTCGATCGGACGGCTGTAGCGGCGCATCGACAGAGGCCGGAGCCTCAGGAAGCGCGCCGGATGCGTCGAGGATGACCGGCGGCTCACCGAGGATTCGCTCTCGAAGAATTTCCTCCTCCTGCTTGACGCTGGCCGCAGAGCGAAAAAACTCCGACTCGAAGTTCTCCGCGACAAGCTCTTCGACGGCCCGCTCAATGGCCGGACCCTCGGGGATTCGGTGCTGCTCAATCGCGATGTCGTAGAGCCTAGGGTCGTCCTTGAACTTGCCGAACGCCTCGCCGGCCCGCTTACTGCGGATGCGCTTGGCCCAGTCGACCCGTTGCTCGTCGAAGCTGAAGTACGTGCGGCTGGAGATTTCGTAAAAATCTTCGTGAATGGGGACGAGCGTTTCACTCCGCCCCTCCGTCGCGCTCTCCGACGTGGATGATTTCTTGGATCGGCCTTTCGTCTCGTTGCGCGTCCTTCCCGTCGATTCGGTCGGTGACGGGTCGCCAAGGCGCTGCGCGCGACTATCGCTGGCGCCGGAAGCGCTGCTTTCCGATACGTCCTCGCCGCGCATGGTCGAACTCGCGTTGGATAAATTGTGCACCCACTCCCGATGATGGCCGGCGATCCGTTGCCGCAAGCTCTGCAGCTCTTCCTTCAACCGCTTCGGATCGTACGTGAGCGTTGCCAACTCGTGAGCAATCCGATCCGCATCGTCGGCGTCGTTCGCGAACATCAGACGGGACCTCGCCTGCCAAATCAGGCCGTTCAGGTCGATTTCTCCCCGTTCGAGCTGGG
>JAHWKS010000432.1 GCA_019347795.1 Planctomycetota bacterium
CAGTCGCGGAAAGGCGAGTTGCATAGTATCCTTCACGTCGGTGCATGACAACACACGCCACGCCGCACGTGTCCTTTCAGGACCGGGACGCCGACATTCTCCGGCTGCTGCACCAGCTCGGAGCCGCGACGCCGCCCCACATCCATACGGCGAGCCGGGCGTGGGCCGACCCCTTCACCGACCTCCACACGATCCGCCGCCGCCTGCGCAAGCTCCAGGGCGCCGGGTGGATTCGTTCCTATCCCCTCGCGACCCACCTCCCCGACGCCCGCCACTATTACCGCATCACCCGCCGCGGCTTTCGCATGCTGCACCCGGACGCCCCCATGCCAGAGGAAACGCTCTTCCGGGCGATTGCGGACTCACGTCAGCGGCATACCTTCGCTTTGGCCGAGATTCTCACCCACACCGTCGCGACTGCCGCCATGCACCGCATCCGTATCCACCAGTTCCGCCGCGAGGACGAGGTGACGCTTGAAGCGCACGGCCTTGCCGTGTCCCCCGACCATTTTCTCCTATTGGAGACCGGCGGGCGGATGTTCAACCTCTTTCTCGAGGTCGACCGTGGCACCGAGCCGGTCGAGGCGGTCGGGCTCAACAGCGTCCGGGCGAAGCTCGCCGCCTACGAGGCGTACCAGGATCTTGCGCTGGCGCAGTGGCGGTTCCGCTTCCGCGTCGCGTTCCTCACGACGTCGATCAACCGCGTCCACACGATTTTAGGTTCAGCCCTGAAGCTCGCCAAAAACCCCGACCGGCTCGTCTGCTACGCCGCAACGTTTGACGCGTACCTCGCCGAGGACGATCCGCTGCGCTCCCCCCTCTTCCTCGACCACCACGGCAGGTTTCAGTCGCTTGTCAACCTTCATCCCACGTCGCCCTTCCCCCGGGCGCCGGTCCGACTGCGGCCGAGCCTCGATGCCGATCTGCCGGTCTGATAGTCTTTCGTTCCCGCTGCGTACGGCCGGAACGCCTGAGACGGGTACCATGCCGCTCTCCCTCCGCCACAGTGGCCGAGGAGCCAGGCGCCGGCGATGAGACGTGCGCGGGCCGCCCCGGAGAGCACCGCACGCTTGATGGGGCGGTTTCAGACGTTCTCTCTTCGCCCATCCGGAAATAAAGACGCACCTTCTCGGACACGAGCGTGGCAGCCGTTCGTGACTCAGGACGGTTCGTCATGAGCGCGCACGTTCGTCCAAGTATTTGCCGCTGGCGCCGGGCCAGGCTATTCGTCGGGATAGACCTCTTGTGCTACGCGAGCCAGGGCGCGCTCGTGCTGTTTGCGCAGGGCTTCGGAACTGGGGACGTTGAGTCGTCGAGCGACTTCCTGCCAAATGACGCCGTCCTGTCGCCAATCGAGGATCTGGCGGTCTCGATCCGAGAGTCTTGCGAGCGCGAGTTCCAGCATTTCGACGCGCGCGACGACACTGCTGGCAGTCGAGTCGTGCGCGGCTGGCTCGGTGACTCCCTCGGCGTCGATCCCCCTGTTCTTGCGCAGATCGCGCCGCCGTGCCTGCCAGAAGCGGGCCAGATGGGCTACATGGGTGCGGGCCATCGTCTTCAGCAGACCGACCAGATCGCTGGGCGTGTCGAAATGATACTGCCCCTCACGCAGCTTCAGCGCAAACCGGGCAATCACTGACTGGAACACGTCACTCTCGCCGACGACTCGCCGCAGCCGCTGATCCATCAGGCAGAACCGAATCTCGCGTTGGATCGCGTCGCCGTACTCCTTCAACAGCCGCTCCATCGCGTCCGCATCGCCGTCTTGGGCTAGCGCTACCAGTTGTCCAAAGTCGCCTGTCCCCACGTACTTCGCTCCGTTTCGTGAGAATGATCTCTGAACGGGACCGGTTGGCGGCCCGCCCCAGCTCATTCTCGACGAGACGATGACGATTGCCAAGCCGCGATTTCAGCTTTTCGTCTAAACGGGCGGTGAGACCAGGTAGGGCATCTGTCGCGAAGCATGCATCGCGGCGGGTCCAAAACGGTGTGACTAAGCTGGCGGACGCCCCCCAGGCTTCGTTCCTGTTCCTTCATTTTCCAGCCAGGTTGACACTTCCATTTGCCGTCGCAGCGGTTCAGCCAGATCGGGAAAACGAGCCACGTACGCTTCGGCATCGACTGTCAGGCACAAAGCGCGCGCCGCCCGCAACTCGCCGTACACCAATTCCAGAACAAGCGGCTGGTGATCCGTGACGGCGGGAAACCGCTGCAGATACTGCTCGACACTCGGCCCGGCTGCGTCTTGCCACTCAAGAGCCTGATCTACCAGCAGCACTTCGACCAACTGCATCGCGCTCATGTTAGGACACTGGGACAAAAACCGTTCCAGTCCGTTCGCCGCTCGCCTCGATTGCGAGCTCAGATAGTAACGTTCGGCGAACGACGACATTGGGAGTCAGTGTCCGTTGAATAGCTGCGAAAAGGCCACATGAAGGACTATCCGCTTGTTGAGACATTCGATGTATTCGTGGAACAGAAAAAGGAACTGCCTCGCCCAAAACTAAGGCCGCTCGACGAGCAGGACCTTCTTGAAGCTGCTGTAGATTGCAGGGCCGCCGTCGGTACGGTGTCGGAACGCCCGGACCTCAAGAAAGTGAACTCCGTTTTCCAGTTTCGTGGCGTCGATCGTTTGCACGAACTCACCGTCTCCGCGAGGTCCGTTGATCCCTCCGGTTCCGATGCGCGGGCTGCTCTTATCCCGAAATCGTTCGAATCCGTAAGTGACACTGCCTGGCTTCCGAAAATCCACGCGACCGTCACCCGTGACGTCCCGTCCGTCGTCAATCGAGAGCAAGGCGTTGTCACCGTCGGCAAATAGGTCCCGATGGTTGCCGACCAAATTGACCTCGACCGTCTTGATCTTGACCTCGAACGAGTCGCCTTTGATGACGTGCAGTGGCGACAGACGCGCCGCGCCGTTGGTCTGTGCGGTCGGCGTTTCTGCCGGCTCGACACGATCCACACCCGTCAGTTCAATCCCTGCCGGAGCTTGTGGCGCCGCGAGCCCGTAAATCAAGTAACCGCTGTTGTGGGCCTGTCCGCCAGGAGCATTGTTCCGCGGTACCCGCACGTTGATGGTCCGATCCGAGTTAACGACCACGAGTTCGGGAACCTTGTCGTTGGCGTCGATCTGGGCGTCGGACGCATTGCCCGTCAACTCGATCAATGGTGTTCCCGGCGCAAATGAGGTTGCGACCGTGACTTCGTCGAAGCCCGAATCCCGCCGGTTATTTAACAATACGACGGCCGACCCCTCACGCTCGAAGGCCAAGAGTTCCTTTGTGAGCAGGCGTTCCTTGTAATTTCCGCGTCCGTGTGAATTGCGGATACCGACCAGCTTGACGATGCGATCGCCGAAGCTTCCTCCCAGGGCGTCCCCGCGGCCCGCTTTGGGAAAGTCGTCTTGGCCGTGTTCTCCAGCGTTGAAATACACAATTGCATTGCCAGGCAGCATGAGGACATAGGCATGGGCGACGTTGTCGAGCGCCGGCCCGAAATCGTCGTGGCTGGAAACAAACTTGACGCCTGCCGAGCCATTGCGCAAACCGTCATCGTCAACGTCCACGCTGGCGGCGTTGATGGTTCGCCAGTCGTTTGCCAGGCCGTTGCTCGACAGGTGATCCACCATCCGGAAAAACAGATTGAAGTCGAGCGTGTCGCGGTTGCCGCCGATCCGCCCGGCATCGCTTGGATTGATATCCTTGCGGACGTAGGTGATGATCTGCTGGCGATCCACTCCCTTGGGCTCACAGTAGCAGAAGACCTGTTTCTGGCTGCCGTCGAGCAGCCGCCGAGGGCTGGACCGGTAGATCGCCCGGTCGAAGAACTCGAGCGCGAACAGGGGAACATGCTTGGTCGCGTCGATGCGAAAGCCATCGGCGCCGATGTCCTGCACAAGCCACCGGGCGTTGCGCATCAGGTAGCCCATGGCGTTCTCCTCGACAGGGTCGCCCGCCATCGGATCGTCTGTGTTGAACGGGAAGACTTGAATTCCGCCCTGACCCGTCTTGGGATCGAACAGCAGGATCGGCTGGGAATCGCGGTCCGGGTAGAATCGCCGATTATTCGCATCCGGCTGATCAGCGAGCCGCCCAAACGCGCGTGTCGTTCCCGCAGGAATGTTGTTCGCGAACCCAGGCACAGGGCTGCGGATGAAAAGATGATTCTTGTCATGGGCAATATCGACGGCGCCGAACAGACGCCCGTTGAGCGGATCGTCGTCAGCATTCAGAAAGCCGTTGTGAAAATCGCCGTCGACGTCATGGGGCAGCGTGACCACAAAGCCCGGGTAATCGCCCGCCTTGACGAAATCCGGCTCGCCACCATGCCGCGTGCCGTTATGGTTGATGATGAAATCGATATGCAGGTCGATTCCAGCGCGGTGCAACATTGCCGCAAACTGCTTGATTCCTTCCTCCGTGCCGTACTTGGTCCGGTGACCGTTCCGGCCGAGATCGAAGCGGTCATACGGATCGTAGCCCACGGAGAAGCCACCATCGCCCTCTCTGCCGGCGCGTCCGGGCGGCGGAATCCACACCGCGCCATAGCCAGCTAGAAACGCATCCGGCGTGCGGCGGATCATTGTCTCATATTTTCCTTCGAACCATTGCAGGATCGGCGGCGGCGAAACGTCCTCGCCCGATGCGGACGTTGTCAGGATCGCACCTAGGAAAACCACCGCGGCAGAAGTTCCCATCGTGCGACCACGGCCCGTTGCCGCGCGCGGTTCGGCCGCATGCCTCGATATCCAGACTGCCAGCAAGGCCAAGCCACCTGGCGCGGTTTGCAGGATCAAGGTGGTCGGTTTCAAAGTGACCGCTCCGAACACTCCCGCCACGATGACACAGATCAAAAAGAAGGTCTTGATGTGAAAGCCCTTTGCTCCGGCGAACAACCCCCAAATCAATCCAGCAGCGAGGAAACTGTTGTACAGCCCGGCGTTTGCGACAATCGGCGCCACTTTATGTGCCTCGTCGGCGCTGAAGCCGAGTCGACTATGGACGAATGGAACTTCCCAGAAAAAGATCTCGATGACGGCGATCCCAATCTGGACCAGAGCCACCAGAAACACCAAAGCTTTTGCGACGTGAGAAACCATGATTTAACTACTTCGTTGCTTGGATCGATTTCAAAGATGGATTTGGAAAAATGTTAGAGTGGCTTCTTTCGATAGAGTGCGAGCGTCCGCATTGGCCTGATCGTCCCCAATAAAACCATGCCCCGCACCGGGATACGCAAATACTTCAGTCGATGTTCCTTCAAGTTCTAGCCTCTTCCTGATTGTCTTCGCGTTGGAGAAACCGGTTCCTGGAAAATGATCCGCCTCGCCGTGATGAATCTGAGCGCGCTTCAATGTTCCAGCGGGACCGATCCCATCAAGAATTGGTGCGAAATACTCAACCAGAATCTTGCCCTTTGCCCTTAGTCGTAAGCACAGATGACCGCCGAGCGAGAAGCCCAACAGTCCGATCCGCGCCGTGTCAACCGCAGGCAAACCTTTACTGTGGTCGATAGCATCCGAGATAGCTGTTTGCCATTTGCCCCGGTTCGTTGAAAGAGACACCAAGGCTGCCTTGCCCGGTGTTGTACCCGTGACCGCCAAGAAATCTGGAATCATCGCCACGAAGCCAGAACTAGCCAGCGATTCGGCGTAATCCCGAATCATCGTCTTCCAACGCCCAGTCAAATGAGATCGG
>JAHWKS010000433.1 GCA_019347795.1 Planctomycetota bacterium
TAATGCAATACCAATTCCAGCCCAGCCTTCCAAATAGCGCAACTTCAAAACGCGTTAGCGAGGGGATGTTGACATTCGATCGCCGCGTCTCCCTCGCTGACGCTTCGGGCTATCGGAATCTTCCGCCGGCGGATGATTGCACCGGGCGCCGCGAAGGCGCAAGATAGGGCTCGTCGCAGCCTGTCTTTGCTCTTTCATGACCGGGAGATTCGTCATGCTCCGCCTTCGATTCTTTCTTTGCGGCGCCGTGGTTCTCGCGCCCGCCCTGATTGCTGCCGGTGAGGAGCTGCCGCTTGTGTCCGGCATCGATGCGCAGCCGCTTAAGGCGCAGGTGAAGCGCGTGGTGGAGGCGTTGGAGACGCTGGGCGAGCCGCTCTCGGCCCGGCGGCAGGCGGCGCTGCAAGAGGCGATACAGACCGCTGATGACGACAAGGCCGTGGAGGGCATCCAGAAGGTGCTGGATGAGCTCTGCCTGGCGGGCGTGAGCATCAATCCTGAAAGCCGCGTGAAGGCGCAGCCCGGCCCGGCGCCAAAGGAGCTGGTCGAGAACGGCTGGCGAGTTTTTTTGATCAAGGTCCACAACGAGGCCGGAGTGACCGCGCCGCTGGGCGTGGTCAGTCCCAACGCCGCGCCGCTGGTGAAGCGGTCCACGGGCAGCCCCGATCCGAAGCTGGAGATCACGCCCACCGAGGCGCAGAACCGCTGGCTCGACATCGATGTGCTGCAAAACCAGCCGCTCACGCCCACGCTCTCGGGGCTGGAGCTGGACTACCGCGTGGTGTCGCTCTACAGCCGCGATCGCGGGAAGCGCGAGGCGACGCTCGCTTTCGACGTGGGCCAGGGCACCCAGGACCTGGGCTTCCGCAGCGAGACGCCGATTCTCTTCGAGTGCCGCCCGGCCGTGGAAGTGACGCTGGATGTGATCGACCACGACGGCCAGCCGACCACCGCCTGGTTCATCCTTCGCGACGGCCGGGGCCGCGTCTACCCGGCCCGCACGCGGCGGCTGGCGCCGGACTTCTTCTTTCACGACCAGATCTATCGCCACAACGGCGAGAGCGTCCTCCTCCCGCCCGGCGAGTTCGAAGTGACCTTCGGCCGCGGTCCGGAATATCGCATCCAGAAGACGACGGTGCTCGTCCCCGAAGAGGCGAAGCATCGCGAGTCGTTCCGGCTGGAGCGGTGGATCAAGCTGACCGAATTCGGCTGGTACTCGGGGGACCATCACGTCCACGCCGCCGGCTGCTCGCACTATGAGGCGCCCACGCAGGGCGTCACCCCCGAGGCGATGATGCGGCACATCCTCGGCGAAGATCTCAACGTCGGCTGCGTGCTCTCGTGGGGACCGTGCTGGTATCACCAGAAGCAGTTCTTCGAGGGCTCCGTGCACAAGCTTTCGACGAAGGACTACGTAATGCGGTACGATGTCGAAGTCTCCGGCTTCCCCAGCCAGCACGCCGGGCACTTGTGCCTCTTGGGTTTGACGGAGGACGACTACGAGTATCCCGAGCCGGTCGAGTTCGACTGGCAGTTCGGCGGCCGTTCGGGGCGTTTCAAGGGAACCAAGTCCGACGAGATCGGCCAGTGGCCCACTTGGGACCTGCCGATTTTGAAGTGGGGGAAGGAGCAGGGCGCCGTGGTCGGCTTCTCGCACAGCGGCTGGGGGCTGGCCCTGCCCGACTACGGTCCCGGCGGCGAGCGGATTCCGCTGGTGAACCGCCGGCCGCCGCGCGGCGCCGAAAGCCGGGCGGCCGACACGCTGCCCGACTACGCGATGCCGGCCTTCGACGGCATCGGCGCCAATGAGTTCGTCGTCGATACGGTGCACGGCGTGTGCGACTTCATCTCCGCGGTCGATACGCCGGCCGTGTGGGAGCTGAACGTCTGGTATCACACGCTCAACTGCGGCTTCACCACGCGGATCAGCGGCGAAACCGACTTTCCCTGCATCTACGGCGACCGCGTCGGCCTGGGGCGGGTGTATGTGAAGCTCGACCCGGACAAGGCGAGACTGCAACTTGATTACGATTCCTGGGTCGAGGGGCTCCGCGACGGCCGCTCGTACTGCTGCGACGGCCTTTCGCACCTGATCGACTTTTCGGCGAACGGCCTGGGAGTCGGCGAGGAGGGGGACGGGGGGCGGCCGAGCTTCCTGGCCGTCGATTCCGGCGAGAAGGTGAGCGTGAAGGTCGATGCCGCCGCGTTCTTGAACGAAGAGCCGGAGTCGTGGAACGGCCGGCCGATTAAGGACATCCGCCTCGACCAGAAGCCGTACTGGCACGTGGAGCGCGCCCGCATCGAGGGGACGCGGAAGGTTCCGGTCGAGTTGATCGTCAACGGCCAGCCGGTCGAGCGGAAGGAGATCATCGCCGACGGCGAAGTGAACGAGCTGACGTTCGAGCACACGCCGGAGAGATCGAGCTGGATCGCCGTCCGCATCTTCCCCAGCTCGCACACCAATCCGGTCTTCGTCGAGGTGGACGGCAAGCCGATCCGCGCCAGCCGCCGCAGCGCCGAGTGGTGCGCCGAAGCGGTGGACGTCTGCTGGAGCTCCAAGAAAGGCAACACCCGCGAAAGCGAACGCGAAGCCGCGAAAGCGGCGTACGACCACGCGAAGGCGACGTATGAGAGGATCGCCCAAGAGGCGTTTGATGATTGACCGTAGTTGGAGTTCACGCTTTAGCGTGCTCAAATTCTGATAACCAGGAGTCTTCGCTTCGGCGTATTGATAAAGACACGCTAAAGCGTGGACTCCAACTTTCACTTCCACGCTCCCATGCTTGACGTTGTTGAAACTCTTCGCGACCTGGTCCGCCTTCCCAGCGTGAACCCGATGGGTCGGCCCGTCTCGGGACCGATCTACCTGGAATCGCGGGTAACGGATTATCTGCAACGGCTGTTCGAGAAGCTGGACGTGCCGTGGGAGCGATCCACGGTCGAGCCGGAGCGGGATAACATCGTCGCGAGATTGGACGGCCGCACGCCGCCGGAGAAGGGCGGGCGGGTGCTGCTCTTGGAGGCGCATCAGGATACGGTGCCGATCGAGGGCATGACGATCGATCCCTTCGCCGCCGAAGTTCGTGGCGATCGCCTCTACGGCCGCGGCGCCTGCGACATCAAAGGGGGCATGGCGGCGATGTTGGCCGCGTTCTCGCGGCTGGCGGAGGTGCGCGACGAGCTGGACGCGACCATCGTGATGGGCTGCACCGTGGGCGAAGAGTTCGGCTACACCGGCGCCCGGCTCCTGGCGAAGCAATGGACCGAAGGCGGACTGCGGCTCATGCCGCGGGCGCCCGATGCGATCATCGTCGCCGAGCCGACGCTGCTCAATGTGGTGATCGCCCATAAGGGCCTGGTGCGTTGGCGGTGCCGCACGCAGGGCCGGGCCGCCCACAGCTCGCAGCCGCAATTGGGCGAGAACGCGATCTTCAAGATGGCGCCGGTGCTGCAAAGCCTGGAGAAGTACCAGAAGGACGTCGCTCCCACCCGCGGCGAGCATCCGCTCCTGGGCCGGCCGACGCTGAGCGTGGGGGTGATCGCCGGCGGGATCAGCGTCAACACCCTCCCGGATCAATGCGTGATCGAGATCGATCGCCGCATGCTGCCGGAGGAAAACCCGGAGGAGGCTTACCGTCACGTCGTCGAGTTCGTCAGCCAGCACACGGATGGGGCGCTGCACGATCCGCCCTTCGTCACGGCCCCCGGCCTCTCGAACACGCACAACGAGCCGCTGGCCGACCGGCTGGTGGAAGTCGTCCGCCGCCTCGGTAATTCATGCGAAAAGATCGGGGTTCACTACGGCACCGACGCCGCGGCTTACGGCCCGCTGGGGATCCCCGCCGTGGTCTTCGGTCCCGGCGATATCGCCCAGGCCCACACCGAGGACGAGTGGATCGCCCTCGACCAACTCCGCCGCGCCGCCGACATCCTCTTCGAGTTCAGCCGCGAGTTCTGACCGGTCGCGGAGTAGAGCAGCGGCGGGTCGGGGTGGTTTTTCGGCCCTGGGTCACGCGAAGTCGCCGGACAAAGGGCCGAAAAACCTCCCCGAACCCTTCCGCGTTGGCTTTGCGGTGATGTGATCGATGCACGAGCAGTTTCTCGACGTCACGGACCGGGCTGAGGCGGATCGCCGATTTCACGCGGCGCTACTCGATTTGGCGCCGCTGGTCGTTCTGCGCGACACGAACGTATCGCACCTCGCCCCATTGGCCGGAATCTCGGGCTTGGAAGGCCTCGATCTCAGCGGCACACCCGTAACTGACCTGTCGCCGCTTTCCGGGATGACGCGCATGCAGTACCTCTGGCTTATCGACACGCGGGTAACAAACCTTGCGCCCCTAACCGGAATGACGACGGCAACGATCTATATGGACAATTCACAACCGGTTTCAATCCCTGTGGAATTGCAGGAGCGTGTTTGCGTAATCGGCCAAACCTCTGAAGCGGACGATACTCGCTGAGCAACCAGGTTCGCGGGCGGGGTCGGGGTGGTTTTTCGGCCCTGGATCACGCGAAGTCGCGAGAGCAGGGGCCGAAAAACCTCCCCGACCCCTTCCGCGCCGCGCCGCTGATATTTTGTTTGAGTTCAACCGCGAGTTCTGAGCAGCGGCGCAGCCGCGGCCGCTTGGGGCCGGCGTTTCGTAGCTCCGCGAGTCGCTGTCTTTTGCCGCCGGACCATCGCGGGATCGCCGCAACACGCTGGTCGATTTGAGGAACTCGCATGGGGGCGTTTACGTCCCGTTCTCGCGAAGCGGTATTCGGCCCGTGCTTTAGCACGGGCCGGAGCTTTCCCCCGCGATCCGCGCCCTCTTGACTATTGGCGTTTCAAGATCTTGTTCGCCAAAAGCGTTGTCGCCTCATCATCGTTGTCCCACAGGTCCCTCAGGCTCCGGCGGATGCGGCGGTCGGCGAGCGTCAGGAAATATCGCCCCGTGGCGAGGTGGAATCGCTGCTCGGACTCTTCGAGATGATGGTCGCGGAGGATCGCGTCCAGGCGCCGCAAGACGCTGGCGGCGGCGTAGAGGTCCATCGCGGCGTCGGCGACGCGGGCCAGGTGGTATTGGCGATCGACGATCTCCGTTTGATACGTGCGGAGGAGCCGCTCCACATTGCGGCCGAAGCCGGAGACGGACTTGGCCAGGCGGGCGGCGTCCGGCTCGAGCTCGGGGGAGCGGACCGGGACCTCCGGCGGAGCGAGGAGCCCGCCCAGCTTGCGGCCGGTGAAGCGGCCCAAGAGGCCGAAGTTGCCGATCGGATGCTTGATCGCCTTCAGGACGCCTTGAAGCTGGAGCCCCACGTCGCGCATGCCGATCACCGCCAGGAACGCGCGGAGCACGTCGTTGGCGCCTTCGCCGATGGTGTTGATGCGGGCGTCGCGCATCATCCGCTCGAAGGGCTCGTCGGTGAAGTACGCCTTGCCTCCGTAGAGCTGGAACGTGTCGTTGATAATTCGCCAGAGCGTCTCGGTCGTGAAGACCTTGAGCATGGCGGTCTCCAGCATGAAGTCGCTCTCGCCGGAGTCGATCAGGGCCGCGGTCTGGTAAGTGCAGGCCTCCATCGCGAACGCCCCCGCCTGCATGAAGGCCAGCTTCTCTTTGACCAGCTCGAACGAGCCGAGCGTCTCGCCGAACTGCACGCGGGTATTGGCGTGGTGGACCGCCCGCTCGATGCAGAATTTCGCCGC
>JAHWKS010000434.1 GCA_019347795.1 Planctomycetota bacterium
GAAGTCGCGTCGCAGCAGCAATGGCTGACGTGCGTCCTGCAGCAAAATGCCGACACGTTCCTCTTCGGCGAGCATGCTCTCAACAGCGTCTATTTCTGGACGCAGATCAGGCCGCCCACCGCCATCAACGCCACCGTCTGGCCCTACATGCTCCGCGATGGGCAGCAAGAGCGCATTGTCGCCTCGCTCGAGCAGCGACAGCGAGTTTGCCTCATCCGCGACGGCGCCTACCCGCACGCCTCGCCTGCCGGCTCGCCGCTTTCCGACTTCCTCGACGCGAACTTCCGCCGCCACGCCGTCTTCGGCCGCATCGAGGTATGGACGATGAAAGAAGCGAAGAACAGGGGCGTCAGCGGCGGTGGAAAAGCGACGGCGGCGCCTACTCCTCCTTCTTCGCCTCTTCCTTCTTAAGGCCGTCCTCTTCGAGGTTACGGAAGGCGTCCACGCCGAATCCTTCCTCCTCGACGGCGGCCTTCTCCTTGATCGCTTCCGCGCGCGTCAGGCGAAGCTTCTTAAAGACGTTTTCCGAGACGACGTAGTACCAGTCGCCGAAGCGATTATTCAAGTCGCGAACTTTATCCTTGGCCGCCTCCAGCTTCTCGTTGTACTCGTCCTGCTTGCGCTGGTTCTCTTTGGTGATCCGCTCCCGCTCCGCCTCGATGCGGGCGAGATCGGGTTCGGCCTTGGCCTCATCCGCCTTTTCCGCCTCGTCGTCGTCCTTCGCCTCGGCGTCTTCATCCGACTTCTCCTCGGAGCCGTTTTCGTCGGCGGCCTTCTCCTCCGGCTGCAATTTCTCCTCCGACGTCGTCTCCGGCAGCGGCGGCAGGTCCTCCAACTCGGGCTTCTCGATCATGCTCTCGTCCACCCGGGCCATCACCAGCAGATAGCGATTGAGGTTGGCGGCGCCCCCTTCCTCTTCGGCCCCGGCGATGTTGCCGAACTTGAGCACGTAGGAGACCCCGTCGTTCTGCGTGGCGATCACCTCGCCGTTGGCGGCGTACAGGTCCACCTTCTGCTCCGAGCCTTCGCGCGAGGGCGCGGGAATGAAGCCGAGCTGGATCAGCGATTTCAGCCCCTCGTTGTCGTTCAAAAATCCCTTGTCCGCCTTGAGATCAGCGCCCAGCCCTTGCGGCTTGCGGCGCACGTCAACGATTTGCAGCTCGTCCAGGGCGTTCTTCAGGTCGTCGAGCTTCGTCTCGTTCAACTCCTCTTCAGGCAAGAGGCCCGTCGATTGCGGCTGATTGTTGCGATACAGCGTGAGCGACTCGACTTCCCAGTTGTTGCTCTCTTCGACCGCCGTGAGGTCCATCCGCCGGTTGTCGTTGGGCCGCAGCGTGCCGGAGCGGAGGTCGATGCTCGCCTGAGCCGTGTAGTCTTTGACCGTCAGTCTTTTCACGTCGAGGGGATTGAGCTTCAACAAGCCCTTCTCAATCCACTGCTCAAATTCGGCAGGAAAGGCATCGAGGTTAACTCGCACGGCGTAGACGCGGTCCTGGTTGGGGCGCCGCACGAAACGCTGGTCTTCGGCGCCCTTCACCTGCTGGCCCACGATCAGCCGCACCAGGTCGTCGCCGTCGCCGTCCTGCATCGCCACCAGCGTGCCGACCCCTTCTTTGCCGGCGTTGTCCTCGGTCGGCTCAAGTACGCCGAATAGCTCGTGATCGCCCGGCCGGTCGGTGGCGACCCCCAGAATTTGGAGATCGATGAGCGCCGTCGCGGCGTCGCGGATGCGGTTCTCAGCATCGGCCGGGTAGCCGCCGTGTGACGGGATGACCCATCGGCCGTCGGCGCCCTTTTCGACCTCGAAGCGGTGCAGCCGGGCCACGCTTTCATCCGCCCGCACAATCTCCAGGCTGGCGCCCTTGAGCGGGTCCTTGAACCCGGGGAACATCGGCTCGCCGATCTCCTTATCCGGCGCCACGCCCACCGGCTCCGAGAGATACACCGAACCAAACGCCGCCAGCGCAATAACCAGCGCCGCAGCCACGAACACGGAGGTTTTGACGGTTTCAGTCATGAGTGCGTTTATCGTCCGAACGACTTGTATGGTTTTGCCAAAACGGCGTTGGAAGTGATTGATTACTTCAGCCGCGAGCGTGCGATGCCTTCGCGCTCTCGCAGGCGGCGGCGGACGAAGACGACCAGGCCGACCAAGAGCGGCGGGATCGGCGGCAGCACCACCGCCCACAGCTTGTAGCCGGTCTGGATCTTGCGAATGTCCAGGTCCACCTCGCGGCGGATGTTCTTCAGCCGCCGGTCGCGCTCCCGCTCGAGCTGCTCTTCCTTTTTCGCGAAGCGGTCCTCAGCCGACTTGCTCTGGATCGCCAGCCGCTCCTTGGCCGCCTCCAACTCGGCGAACACGTCTTCGCCCTCCTGGTAGCGCTTCTCCAGATCGGCGACCAGCTTGTTGAAGTCGTCGATCGTCTTCTGCATCTCCTCGCGGGCCTCGCCCAGGGCCTCGTCAAATTGCTTGCGGTACTCCTGCTGAGCGCGAATCTCATCCTCGCGGGCGTCATCCACCCGCATCTCCACGAGCCGGAGCGAGCCGTGGTGGGGTTTGCGTTTGCGAATCTCGAGGAAGTCCTTCTCGCCCGCCAGGGCGTCGATCACATTCAGCACGAACGTGACGTTCTCGAAGTTGAAGCGGATTTCCTCATCGGGCCGGGCCCGGAGGAAGAGGAACTGATCGTCCAGCACGTCCACGTCGGCGACGTAGACCACGTCGATCGGACGATCGGCGGCGGCTTCGTCGCTCTCGTCGGATGCTGCGTCGTCCTCGCTTTCCTCCGCTTTGCCCTGAATCCGCGCCGCAAGCGTGTAGTAATTCTGGCCGGTGAACGACATCTTCCGCAGTGCGTCGAGCCGGGCCGGGTTCAAGTCCAACTGCGCCGGACCGAAGAAAGCCTGCCCCATGTACTGCTGATAGCTCATGGCGCCGGCCAGCGAACCGGTCGTGACCAACTCCGTGTACTCCAGATCGTCAGGGGCGTCTTCGGTCTGCTCCAACCCGCCGGGGAACATGAACAGCACCTCCTCCAGGCCCGACGTGATCGGACTGTTTGGATTGAAGGGCTGGAAGTTCTCCTCCTCCGACGGCGCCTCGGGGCGAATGAAGACGAACTCAGGAACGATCCCCTGAAGCTGCAGCTTGGGATAGGGGTTGTACTGCTGCCACACTACCTCCACGTTCGTCTGACCCGGCCGGTGATTCCCCAGCATTCGCACGCCCAGTGCATCCCAGAGGTCTTGTATCTCTCCCTTCGGCTCCGGCTGGTTGCCGCCGAACATCCCGCCGGCCGCCTGCTTCGGTTGGCTGGTTCCCGGGGCATTGGCCATATTGAGCGGAATCGGGTCTTCAAAGATCGCGGTAGGCAGGCCGGCCTTCACCGCCGCGAGGAAATTCTCCATCTGCGTCGGGGTGAGCGACGAGGGCTGAGCCGCCAACAGCGCGTCGTACTTGGTGACGTCGATCGGCGAGTTCGGATCGACCTGCTCCACGTCGTACTGCTTCTCCAGTTCGGTGATGATCGCCTGCTTGGGCGTATTCTGCGGCGACATGCCGGACATCACAAAGCCGCCGGTGAGCCGGGCGTCGGTCTGCAGCACGCCCAGCGTCTTCCGCTTGCCCTCGGCGACCGTGGCGATCGAGCGGACCAGCTCGTACTCCACCGGCACGCCGAACTCGAAGAACGGCGCCACCACCTTCTCCAAGCCGCTGACGAAGGCGGCCCCGAGGATCACTTCCTGATCGCGGAACTGCCCGCGGGACCGGCCGCGCACGGTGCGGGGTTCGATGCCGTAGCGTTCGGCGGCCATCGCCGCCTCTTCGCTCGAGGGATTCAGGTTGTTGTGAATCTGCACCTTGATCTTGGCGCCGGCCAGCGACTTGAACTCCCGCAAGAGCGAGAGCAGATCGAGCTTCGTCTTCACGAAGTCCTCGGGCACTTCTTCGCTGATGAACGCCTCGATCACCACCGGATGCTCCGGCTCCAAGTTGGCGATCAGCCGCCGCGTCTCCGGCGAAAGCGAGCTCACCGCGCCGTCGGTCATGTCCACGCGGACCAGGTCATTGCGGGCGAACACAACGTTCGCCGCCAGAGCGATCACCACCAGGCAAACGGTGCGGGCCAGGTAGTGGACGAGCATCGAATCGCCGTCGCGGCCGCCGATCCAGTGCCGACGGCCGATCAGCAGCATGCACAGGTACAGTCCGACCGCAATCACCATGACGAAATACGTCACGGAGGAGAGGCTGATCACGCCCCGGCCGAAGTCTTCGAACTGCCCGCCGATGCTCCAACTGGAGATGACCTGCGTGAGCGTGGCCGTGGGAGCGATGGTGTCGGCCCATTGCGCGAACACCAGCGGAGCGTTGAAGGCGACCCCGAGAATGAAGCCGACCGTGAGGATGTTTGTCAGGAACGAGGCGACCATCCCCACTGCGAGCATCGCCAGCCCCACCATCCAATAGCCGAAGTAGGTGGCGATCAAAAGGCCCACATCCACGTCCCCCAGCGAGAGCGACACCAGCACCGTGTACGTCGAAACCTGGGCAAAGAGCAGCGAGGCGGTGAAGATCGACGCCGCCGCGAGGTATTTTCCAAGGACGATGTCGAAGTCGCCCGCGGGAATCGTAAGCAGCAGTTCGTCGGTCCCTTGCCGGCGTTCATCGGCCCAGACGCCCATGGTGATGGCCGGGATGAACACCAGCATGATGAACGGGAAGAAGGCGTTGAGCTGCTCCAGGTTCGGCAGGTTGGCGTTGAAGAACTCGTGCGGCCAGAACGCGGCGAACGAGGTCAATAGCACGAACAGACAGAGGAAGACGTAGCCGGTGGGGTTGGCGAAATAGCCGAGGAAGTTCCGCTTAAGCACCGCAAACGCGGCCTGTTTCCAGATCGCCAGCGGCACGAGCGCCAGCATGAAGGCGCCGAGGAAAAAGGTGTCGAAGACGAACAGCCAGAGGATCGGCCCGAAGACCGTCCCCGCGTCAATCTGCGTCACCAGCGCCAAGAGCGCGAGGCACACCAGCGCCACCACGGCGTCATACGTGAGGAACTTGAGCAGCGGCAGCGCCAGCGACGCCCGCTGCGAGTTGCGAAGCCGCCCCATCGCCACCGCCGCGCCGATGCCGACGGCAATTGCAACTACGGTCAGGATGATGATCAACGAAAAACCACTGGTCATGGGAACGAAAAGCTATGGTTAGTGACTTGCGAGATTGGGACCGTTCGAGAAACTAATGTCCTTAACCTCCCCTGTGGGGGAAGTCGGACGCGGTAGCGGCCGGGTGGGGCGGAGTAAGCTCGAATTGATGGTTATTCCTCGAGCGATGCTTAGCCGCGACGCGCTAGCGTCCGGTTTTTAGAACGCTTTGAATCTAAGGTTTCCTGGTTCCGGAACCGGACGCTAGCGCGTCGCGGCTGATTGTGTCGATTTGCGGGTTTGACAGTTGGGAGTTCGCTAGGCGGCCTGACTCGACTGCGTGAGACGCTGGAAGGCGGCGTCGAGGCCCTGACCGTCGCGGTCGAGCTCCGCCACGGGGCCGTCGTAGACGAGGCGGCCTTCGTGGATCACGATCACGCGGTTGGCCATCGCCTCCACTTCCTGCAGGATGTGCGTCGAGAGGAGGATCGTCTTCTCCTGGCCCAACCGCCGCATGGTCTCCCGCATCTCGCGAAT
>JAHWKS010000435.1 GCA_019347795.1 Planctomycetota bacterium
TCGTCGCGCTGGGGTGCTTGGGAATCGGCTTCGCGCTGGGCTGGAAACTGAAGATCTGGTAACTCGCGTGAGATTGCCTTGCAGGACCCTATGAAGCGCCCAATCGAAATTGCGAAACCATCGTGGATCTTGACGCTGGCGTCGATCGCGGTGGTCGTGGCGGCCCTATATCTGGCCAAGGGGGTGCTGATTCCCCTGACGCTGGCCGTGCTGTTGAGCTTTTTGCTCAGCCCGTTGTGCGACTGGTTGGAGCGGGGGAGGCTGAGCCGAATTCCGGCGGTGCTGGTGACAGCCGCTCTGGGCTTTACCGTGCTGGGCGTCGCGGGCTGGACGGCGGCCGTTCAGATGAGCCATCTGGCCCCCAAGATCCCCCAATACCAGGACAATCTCGAGGCCAAGCTCCAGTCGGTGAATTCGTACGCCGCCGGCGCCTTGAGCATGTTCAGCAAAACCGCGGAGAGCGTGGACGAGGCGGTGTCGCCGGCGGAAGAAGTCCAGGCGGCGCGGGGAACGTCGGAATTTCCGTTCTCGGTCCGCGTGCTTTCCTCGCCGGCGAGCCCGCTGCAGGTCTTCGGCGGCATGTTCGGCACGCTGCTCGAGGTGCTGGGAACCACCGGCATCGTTGTCGTGCTCGTGGTGTTCTTCCTCATCCGCCGAGAAGATCTGCGCGACCGCTTCATCCGGCTCGTGGGAGCAGACCACGCAACCTTGACCACGCAGATGCTGGAAGACGCCGGCGCGCGGGTCAGCCGCTACCTCTCGATGCTCTTCGTCATCAACGCCACGTATGGCGTCGCCGTCGGCCTCGGGTTGTCGCTGATCGGCGTTCCCAGCGCCATCCTGTGGGGCATCCTGGCCGCGGTCTTGCGGTTCATCCCCTACATCGGACCCTGGATTGCCGCCGCTATGCCGATCGGCCTGGCGATGGCGATCTCAACGGGCTGGACCGCGCCGCTCCTCACGATTGCGCTCTTCGTGGTCCTGGAGTTAATCAGCAACAACGTGATGGAGCCTTGGCTCTATGGGAAGAAGACCGGCGTCTCAGCGGTGGCGGTTCTGGTGGCGGCGGTGTTCTGGATGTGGTTGTGGGGACCGGTAGGACTCTTGCTGGCGACCCCGCTTACCGTGTGCCTGTTGGTGGTCGGCAAGCACATTCCCGATCTCTCCTTCCTGAACACGCTGCTGGGGACCGACCCGGTGTTTGAGCCGAAGAACCGCATCTACCAGCGTTTGCTGGCGGGAGATCAGGAAGAGGCCGTCGATCTGCTCGACGAGTACCTCAGGCGTCAGCCGCTGGCGGAAGTCTACGACACGGTGCTCATCCCGGCGTTGGCCTTGGCCGAGACGCATTGGCAACTCGGCGAATTGAACGACGCCAAGCACAAGTTCATCATGCAGAGCCTCAAAGAGATGCTTCAAGACCGGGGAGAGCGGCGGCAGGAAAAGCAGGCGCAGCAGGACGCCGATCAGACCAGCCCTGCGCCCGAAGCCGACGATGAGTTCCCCCTTGCCGCTCGGACTCAGTCGCGGCGCCTCAACATTCTCTGCCTGCCGGCCCGGAGCGAAGCGGATGAAATCGCGGCGCTCTTGCTGGCGCAGATCCTGGAGTCGAGTGATTGTCTGGTGCAGGCCCTTCCAGCAACGTCCACCGCCGGCGAAATGGCCGATCTGGTGGAGCGGCGCCAACCCGACGTGGTTTGCATCTCCGCCACGCCTCCCGCCGCGGTGATGCACGCGGGTTACCTGTGCCGGCAGCTTCGCAACCGCTTTCCCCACTTGAGTCTGGTCGTGGGATTGTGGGACGCACAAGGAGACCTGAGCAAGTCCAGAGAACGCATCGGTTGCAGCGCCGCCGTGGCCGCGACGCTGGCGGCGGCGCAAGTGCACATCCGCCAAATGGCGCCCGCCCTGCCGCGGAGGGAACAGCATGCGCCGTCCGAGACCACTCAACCTGTCGAGACGGGGGCCATCTAGTGCTTGAAAACTTGGAAGGGATCTATTCCATGACTAGCGAAGCTGCAAACGCCTTGCCGGATGAGAATCTCATTCGGCGTCCGGCAGCCTCCTCAAGCCGCGCCGAAGAGGCCAGCGCCCGTTCGCCGACCGAGGGGGCGGCGTTGTTGATCAAGGAATGCCTGCGACGCACGGCGGCCGCCGAAGAGGCTCGGATCCGTGCGGAGGCGAACGCGGCGAACGCCCGCGCTGCAGACGGCGGCCGGGATAATCGCGAGAGGAAAGACGCCGATCGGCGGAACACGGAGTCGATGTCCGTTCTCGCCCACGAGCTGCGCAGTCCGCTGGCGGCCATCCGGTATGCCGTGGCCGTGATGCGGCGGGGTTGCAGGAATGAGGCCGCCGTCCACTCCGTGCAAGACGCCATCGACAACCAGGTGACGCTCATGCTGCGTTTGGTGGACGATCTCTCCGAGGTTTCCCGTGCCGCGAACGGGAAAATCCACTTGGAGCGGGCGCCATTGGACCTTGCGGCCTTGGTTCGCGACGCCGCGGAAACGAGCCGCCCCTCGGTGGAGGCCCGAAAGCACCGCTTGACCGTCCGCGTGCCGCAAGAGCCGCTCCCGGTGAATGCCGACCGCCTTCGGCTCTCCCAGGTGCTGACCAATCTTCTCAACAACGCCGCCAAGTACACGCCCCCCGGAGGCGCGCTCTCGCTATCCGCAGAGCGCGAGGAAGACGAAGCCGTGGTACGCGTGTGCGATAACGGAGTGGGAATTTCCGCCGAGACGCTGCCCAGGATCTTCGACATGTTCATGCAGGTGGATCAATCGCTCGGGTTATCGCAGGGAGGACTGGGAATCGGCCTGACGCTGGTGCAACGCTTCGTGGAAATGCACGGCGGCAGCGTCCACGCCGCCAGCGGCGGAGCGAACTGTGGAAGCGAGTTTACGGTCCGTCTGCCGCTCCTGCTCGCTTCCCGCATAACCCTAGGAGATTGCCAGTGAATTACGTTGCGTCTTGCAGGAAGGAGTCTCAGTCGGTGATTGATGGTCAAAGGTGTGGGGCGAACGGTCTTGGATCCCATGGAACTTAGTCAGACGGAGCGCGATCTGGTTCGGTTTTTTGACCTTTCGCTCGACTTGTTTTGCATCCGCAGTCTGGACGGGTCCTTCGTGCGTGTGAATACAAACTTTTTGCGGGTCCTCGGGTATACCAGCGATGAATTGCTCGCCCGCCCCTTTTTGGAATTTGTCCACCCCGAGGACAGGAGGGGGACGCAGGCGGAAATGGCGAAGCTGGCTCAGGGCTTGCCGGTGGTGATGTTCCGAAACCGGTATCGTGACGCGCAGGGAGCGTACCACTGGTTGGAATGGATGAGTACGCCCATCCCGGAGGAGAACACGGTTTTCGCCGTCGCGCGGGATGTGTCGCAGCAAGTCCGGATCGAGCAGGAGCTGATAGCGCGCGAACAGCGCGAACGCGCCATTTTAGAGAACACCTCGGCCGTCATTTACGTGAAAGGGCCGGATGGCCGGTACCAATACGTGAACCAGCAGTTCGCCGACCGCTTCGGCCTGGAGCGGACCGCGGTGATCGGCAAATCGGACCACGATCTCTTTCCTCGGAAGATGGCCGACGAATTCCGAAAGAACGACCGGCGGGTCATGGAATCCCGAGAAGTCATCAGCATTCAAGAATCCGCTCCCCACGCCGACGGCGAACGCACGTACATTTCCGTCAAGTTCCCCTTGCTTAACAGCGGGGGAAGCGTGGAGGCGGTGGCCGGCATTTCGACGGATATCACCGACCAGATTCGCGCTCGGGAAATGGACGGGGAACTGCAGTTCGCCCAGGTCTTCCAACAGAAGCTTTATCCGGCTACGAATCTCGTGGTCCCCGGCGTCGAAGTGGCCGGCGCGGCGGTTCCCGCCGCCACCGTTAGCGGCGATTACTTCGATTACTTCCTGCGCGACGACGGACGGGTGGTGATCGCCGTGGGCGACGTGGCCGGGCACGGCTTTGGCGCCGCCATGGAAATGGTGGAGGTGCGCACCGTTCTGCGGTTGCTGTTGCGCGGCGCCGGCACGCTGCAAAACGCTATGGAGGAGCTTAACCGCTGGCTCTGCACCGATCTGGAGAATTGTAATTTCGTGACGCTGCTCTTGGCGGAGATCGACACGCGCCGCCGTGAACTTCACTACATCGGCGCCGGTCACGATGCGTTCCTGTGGAAGTCCCAGGGCGAACCAAGGAATCTCCCAAGCACGGGCCTGGCCTTGGGAATCGAGCCCTCCGCATGCTTTGCCGCATCGCCGCCGGTTCGCCTGGCCGAGGGAGATCTCCTGACGTTCTTCACCGATGGGCTGACCGACGCGACGAACGCTTCCGGCGAGCGATTCGGCGCCCGGCGCCTGAGGGAGACTCTCGGCGGGCATCGCCACGAGCCTCCTCAGGCGCTCCTGGAGAGCTTGTTCGCAGCGGTTCGCCGATTCACCAACGGACAACCGATTCCCGACGACATGACCGCCGTATTCGCGAAAGTGATGGAAACCTCGGACGCTGAGAAGCGATCCGGCTAACTTTAGGAGCACAGCACATGCAACCTACTCGACCTCTTTTCGTCTCGACCTATCCGCCGGAGGAGTGCGGGTTGGCGACGTTCACCAGGGATTCCGCCGATGCGGTCGATTCCGCGGCGTCCCGTACCGTCTCGTCGATTGCCGCGATTCAGAAGACGCCGACGCTCCAGTATGCCGATCCGCGAGTGGCGCACATCATCGACAACCGTCGCCCCGACGCCTATCGCTTCGCCGCCGAGGCGATCAACGAGGGCCCCTGCGACGTGGTCAGCTTGCAGCACGAGTTCGGCCTCTACCCCGATGAATGGGGCAAGCGAGTGTTGGACCTGACGGACAACTGCCGCAAGCCCCTGGTGACCACCTTCCACACGCTGATGACCGAGCCGGCCGCGCTGCCGCGGCGCTTGATCCAAACGATTGCGAACCGCAGCCAGGGAGTCGTCGTGATGACCGAAGTCGCCGCGCAGCTATTGGCCGGCAAGTACGGCGTATCCGGCCCCAAAGTGCAAGTGATTCCCCACGGCGTGCCGGAAGTCCCCTTCGAGCGCGACGAGACGCTCAAGGCGCGACTGGGCCTCGCCGGGCGCAAGGTGCTTTGCACGTTCGGGCTGATCAATCGCGGGAAAGGACTGGAAAGCATGATCGAGGCCATGCCGCAGATCGTGGCCGCCTATCCCGAGGCGGTGTACGTGATCGTGGGCGCCACGCACCCGCAGGTCAAGCGCCACGAGGGGGAGGTTTACCGGGAAAGCCTGATCGAAAAGGCGAACGCCCTGGGGGTCGGCGCCCACGTGCGTTTCGTCAATCGATATCTCAGCCTGCCCGAGTTGTTGCAGCACCTGCAAGCTTGCGATGTCTACGTGACGCCGTATCCGGGAAAGGACCAGATCGCCAGCGGGACCTTGGCCTACGCCTTGGCGGCAGGAGGGGCGGTGGTCAGCACCCCTTACCTCTACGCTCAAGAGGTGCTGGCCGAAGGGCGGGGGCTGTTCGCAGCGTTCGGCCAAAGTGCGGACCTGGCCGAAGCCGCGCTCCGCTTCCTGAGCGACCCCGTCCTGCAAAGGGAAACCCGCCGCCGGGCCTATGATTACGCCCGGCCGATGTTCTGGTCGAACGTGGGCCGGAGGTATCGGGAGTTCTTCGAAG
>JAHWKS010000436.1 GCA_019347795.1 Planctomycetota bacterium
CGTGCAGCCAGGAGACGCCGGCGCCGGCGGTGCTGAGCCAGACGGGCTCGGCGCTGAGGCGGCGCTCCATCGCCTCGCCGACTGCCCGCCACAGCGCGTGCCGCTGCTCTTCGGGCGCCAGCCGCACGAACGCCGCGAGATGCCTATAGGTCGCGTGGTCTGCAAAAGGGCAGGGGACTATAAGAATCGCGTCGCCGCCGAGGTTGGAAAACGAGGCCACGCCGCCTTCCGCCTCGACGAAGTGATCGGCGAACGCCTCCGGATCCGGCGTTCGCGCCAGGCCGGGGCTGTTCAACAGCACGAACTCGAACGGCCGCGATGAATTCTCGCGGGTGACCGGCGGCGTCTCCCAGCGGAACGCGGAATAGGGCGCCTCGGCCAACAGCGAGTTGAACGTCGTGCGGAACGCTTCATTGCTTCGCCATGCGTGTACGACATCGGTAAAAGTCGCGAGGCGCGAGTCCCGATCGAGAGCGAATCGCAATCCACGGCCATCGGGCAGCTCTTCACGTCGCGCCGTCCACATCCGCTCGCCTCTCTTGTTCGTGTTCCGGTAACCGGGCCGTCAAATTCCTGGGCCGGCTTCAGCCGGCCGACGGGTTGAGCGGACGCTTCCGCGATGTCTCATTGTGTGTCCGCTGCTAACGCCTTCTCACAAGCCCGCTTCCCAGGCATTATGGCCTGATGCGAGTCGCGCATGTTATCACGCGGATGATCATCGGCGGAGCTCAGGAGAACACGCTCTATACGTGCCTGGACCTGATGCGCATCTATGGCGATGAGGTGCTGCTCGTGACCGGGCCGCAGACGGGGCCGGAGGGGAGTCTGCTGGAGCGGGCGAAAGGGGAGGGGGTTCCGCTCGCGATCCTGCCGCCGCTGCGGCGGGAGATTCGGCCGGCGGCGGATGTCGCCGCATATCGCGCCATCAAGCGGACGCTGCGGGAGTTTCGGCCGGACGTGGTCCACACGCACAGCGCGAAGGGGGGAGTGCTCGGCCGGGCGGCGGCGCATGCTTTGGGAGTGAGGGCGATCATCCACACCGTGCACGGGGCGCCGTTTCATCCGTACCAGGACAGGGGAGTGCGGGCGGTGTATCGAGCCTGCGAACGCTTTGCGGCGAAGCGTTGCCATGCGATAGTCAGCGTCGCCGACGCGATGACCGATCTCATGGTGAACGCCGGCGTGGCGCCGCGGGGAAAATTCACCACGATCTACAGCGGCATGGAGGTTGAGCCGTTCCTCGCGGCGGACGAGCAGCGGGACGCCGTGCGACAGGAGTTGGGCTTCGCCGCAGAGCACGTGGTGGTGGGGAAGATCGCCCGCCTGTTTCACCTCAAGGGACACGAGTATCTGATCCGCGCCGCTCGGCCGGTGATCGAGCGGCATCCGCAGGTGCGGTTCCTGCTGGTGGGAGACGGCATTCTACGGACACAGCTCGAGCGGCAGATTGCCGAGGAGGGGCTCAGCGAGCATTTCCGCTTCACCGGTCTCGTGCCGCCGGCGCAGATCCCGCCGCTCATCGGAACAATGGATATTGTGGTCCACGCCAGTCTCCGCGAAGGCCTGGCTCGGGCGCTGCCGCAGGCGCTGATCGCGGGGAAACCGGTGGTCAGCTACGACATCGACGGCGCGCGGGAAGTGGCAATCCCGGAAGAAACGGGATTTCTGCTCCCGCCGCAGAGCGTGGCGCCGATGGTCGAGGCCCTTTGCCAACTGGCCGGCGATGCGGATTTGCGGCGCCGGATGGGAGGGGAGGGGAGGCGTCGCTTCACCGACGTCTTCCGCCACGAGACCATGACCCGCCGTCTGCGCGAGCTGTACCAGCAGGTGCTGAGCCGTTAACGCCGCCTTCGCATTTCTTCCGCCGCCGCGGCGATTGCGTTAGAATCGAAATAGCCGCGGGGCTTCGCTAGCCGCTGGTTCACACAAATCAGCCGCGGGACGCTAGCCCCCGGTTCTGCAACCAGGAATTCAGGTTGCGTGGACTCCAAGAAGAGAACCGGACGCGAGCGCGTCGCGGCTGATGGAACGTTCGATGACTCCTAACCCTTTGAGATAGCCGTGTCTGTTGGAAGTGATTATGTCGGCCCGTTCCGCCTGATCCGGCAGTTGAACTCCGGGCTGCGGATGCAAGTCTGGGAAGCCAAGAGGGACGGCGACCCCGAGCGAGTGGTGGTCAAGGCGATCAATGACAAGTTCCGCAATGACCGCGAGCAGCTTCAGCACCTGAAGCATGAGTACGAGGTCGGCAAAGAGCTGCGGGATCCCAACGTGATCGAGATTCGGGAGCATCACGCCACGGGGGACATCGCCTACATCGTGATGGAGTACTTCGACGCCCTCAATCTCAAGCAGCATCTGTGGCAGGGAGAAACCTGGGTCACGCTGCAGCTTCAGCCGATTATCGAAAACATGGCCAAGGGATTGGGCTACTTGCACCGCAAGGGCTGGGTGCATCGCGACGTGAAGCCGGACAACTTCCTCGTGACCCGCGACGGAGACGCCAAGCTGATCGACTTCTCGTTGGCGGTCAAAATCAAGCGGAGCAGGGGGCTGGGAACGCTCCTGGGGTTCCGCTCGAAAGTGCAGGGGACCCGCAGCTACATGTCGCCCGAGCAGATTCGCGGCGAACCGCTGGACGAGCGGGCCGACATCTACAGCTTCGGCTGCATGATATTCCAGCTTGTCACCGGCAAGCTTCCCTACACCGGCGTCAACGCCGACGACCTGCTCAAGAAGCACCTCACGGCGCCGATCCCGTCGCTGCAGAGTCACAATCCCGACGTGCATCCCGACTTCGCCGGCATGGTGGCCCGGATGATGGCGAAGACCAAGGACAAGCGGCCCGAAAACATGGCGATGTTCCTCCGCGAGTTCAGGCCGATCCGCATGTACCAGACCGGCAAGGCCCCGACAGAGGAATCGCTCGCGGCGGTGGAGAAGCGAGGACCGAAGCGGCCGGTGATCGACTGATCGCGACTTCGGCGAATCGGGGTCGGGAGTCTTTTTCGGTCGAAACGGTTGCCGCGTGCCAAAAATGTGTTGACCGAAAAAGACTCCCGACCCCTTGCTGCCAGCGCGCGGCCGGCCTGAAACGCTTAATCATATCCACCAATGGACGCACCCAATCCCGGTCTTGAATTTGAGCGGCCGATCTTTGAGCTGGAAATGCGCCTGCGGACGCTCGAGCGATCGGGCGACGATCGCCAGGAGACGCAGGACGAGATCCGCCGCCTCCGCCGCGAGATGGTCGAGGTTACTAAGCGGGTCTACGCGCAGCTCACCCCGTGGCAGATCGTGCAGCTTGCCCGGCATCCCGGCCGGCCGCACACGGTCGATTACATCTCGCTGTTGTTCGATGAGTTCGTGGAGCTGCACGGCGACCGCCGGTTCGGAGACGACCGGGCCATCCTCACAGGCTTTGCGAAGGTGGACGAGTTCAAGGTGATGCTCGTGGGGCACGAGAAAGGCAAGAACTTCAAAGAGCGGAGCGCCTGCTATTTCGGCTGCGCCCATCCCGAAGGCTATCGCAAGGCGCTCTCCAAGATGCGGCTGGCGGCGAAATACGGGCTGCCGATCGTCTGCTTCATCGACACGCCCGGCGCCTATCCGGGCATCGGCGCCGAGGAGCGCGGCCAAAGCGAGGCCATCGCCGAGAACATGTACGAGATGTCGCGCCTGGCGACGCCGATCGTGTGCGTGGTGATCGGCGAAGGGGGCAGCGGCGGCGCGCTGGGGATCGGCGTGGGGGATCGCGTGGGGATGCTGCAGCACAGCTACTACTCGGTGATCAGCCCCGAAGGCTGCGCCGGGATCTTATGGAAGAGCGGCGAGTTCGCCGAAGACGCCGCCCGGGCGCTGCGGTTCACCTCAAAGGACCTCTTGGAATTCGGCATCGTGGACACGGTGATCGAAGAGCCCCTCGGCGGCGCCCACCGCGAGCCGTATCAAACCGCCGCCCGGCTGAAGCAGTTCCTCACCCGCACGCTCCGCGAGCTGAGCGCCGCGACGAAAGACCAGCTTCTCCAGACCCGCTACGAAAAGTTCCGCCGCATGGGCGTGTTCCTCGAGGAGGCAGCTACGTGATGCTGTCTGCGCCATGCCTTCCACGTCGCCGCGATTGGGTGGAACAATGCATCTTCGGCTCGCGCAGGTGAGGCGATGGCGACGGTCGTGCAATCGCATTGCTCGATGCATGGACGAAGTAGTGCGGCGACACATGCACGCCTTGACGGGGGCTTCGCCTTGGTAGAGGAATTGCTGGATGACTACAGCAAAGAAAGAAAAGGGTCGGTTTCAAGTTGGCGATTGGGTATCGAAGTAATTGATTACCTTACCTCGTTCGGCTTGAGTTCAAAGGAGGCCAGGGATGTGGTAACGACGGTCGGGGTCGCGCCCTAGAACTTGCGGAGCGTGCTCGGGATCGCGGCCGCCTCGGACGACACACTCCCGAGAAGACGTGATTCCCGGCTTCACGTGCCGGGTGTCGGAGATTTTTCCACAGTGACGAGCCGGTAGCCGCAGGCGCGCAGGATCAGAAAATGCGCGGTGGAAAACAAGCTCCCGACGCCGCACGCTCCGCCAACGATCGCTGCGTCCGCCGGGATGCCGCGCATCTCCACCGCGCTCGCCGCGACGCCGCACGCCAGCGCCGCCAGCGCCGGAATTGGAACGAGCCGCCAAACGGGGCCCGGCAAGAGCAGCACGTACGCAGCGACGGCGTTTGCCAAGGGGACCGCGAGAATCGCCGCGCTGAACGATGCCTCCATGCGTAAGGTAAAGGCCCCGGCGCCCGCGCGGGTCGCTGTGCGGGTCACTAACGGCGTCTCGTCGCTGCTGGCAAGTCGGATCGGAAAGAACTGGGCCGTCGCCACAAACACCGCCGCCACGAGCGTGCAGACGAACATCGCACGGAGCGAGAACTGCGGCCGGGCGTAGACGGTCCGCAGCCGGTGTTCAAGGTACCGAATCCGCCGCCCGCCGAACCATGCGGGCGCCAGAGCCACGACCACGACCGCCAGCGGCGGCGCGGTCATCACGGCGGCAACCTTCAGCGAGAACCGCAACAACCCATGATTGGCGAATTCGGAGGCGAACGGCGCGGCGAACAAGATCAGCGACGCGGCGATTCCGACCAGCAGACGTGTCGCGCCGCGCTGCGGGCCGAGCATCATCCAAGTCGCGAGAAACTGCGCTTGGAAGTAGGCGAGAAAACCCGCTGCAATGCGGAAGTAAATGGTCGCACTTGGGGCGATGGTTCCCCAGGGCGTCACCAGGACGCCGCCGAGCGCCGCCAACGCCAAAGCAACGTGCAGCCCGAGGTAGATCGTCAGTCCGCGGCTTCGAGGCATAGCCCGCAAGGATGTTCAACCCGAAGGCGAGCGGCCGGCGTGAGCCGGCCGCACGCGGGAAGCCGATGCCATCAGCCGGCTCACGCCGGCCGCTCGCCGGGGAAAACGCGATCCAACGTCCGATAATGTCCGTTATGTTCGGTTAGGAGTCAGTTTTTCCAAGGGTTTCGGGCTCAGGTCGATTCGACCTTCGAACTGCTTTTGGAAGCCCGCCAGCCTCATCTCCTCCGCTCCCTATCTCCTCATCTCCCGCTCTCAAGGCTACCGCGGCAACTGCGGCAGGCTGCCCTGCTCGGCGGCGGCGCGGACAGATC
>JAHWKS010000437.1 GCA_019347795.1 Planctomycetota bacterium
CGGCGGCTGGGGAAGCTGGCGGGGATGATCGTCGCGGCCGACGCGCTGGTCGCTTGGTGCTCTACGCTTTTGGACGCGGGCTATCGCGGCGAGATGGAGTGCATCGTCGCCAAGATCTTCGGCAGCGAGGCGCAGAAAGAAGCCGCCATCGACCTCTTCATGAAGACGCACGGCGGCCGCTCGTTCCTTCACGGCCACATGTTCGGCGACAACGTGCACGAGTACCTCGCCCCCTGCATCTACGAAGGGGAAGGCGAGATGCTGGGGATGGCCTTCTTTAAGTCGCTGGTGAAGCACCACGGCACGACGTACTTCCGGGCCATCGGCGAGGCGCTCAACAAGGCGGGCATCCGCCGGCCGAACCCGCTCAATCCCGCCCACGCCTGGGCCCTTCGGGGCGCGCTCATCCCGTACGGCAAGTGGATGTTGGGACAAAAGCTTCAGAGCAAGCGGCGGCCGGAAGTGGGCGAGACGCCGGCCTCGCTCCGCGAGCACGTCGAGTTCGCGATGCGAAGCCTGCAGCACGCCCCGCTGCGGATCAGCGGCGTAATGAGCAAGCACCAGCTCAAGCTCGCCGACCGCCAATGCCGGATGTCGGATATGTCGCTCCGCATTCAGCAGATGGTCACCATCCTCTGCACCGCCCTCTACGCCGCCCGGCACGAGGACGGCGTGGTGCGCGATGCCGCCGACATCTACTGCCGGCAGCTCACCCGCGAGCTGATGGGCGAGCGCCCCACCGACCGCGACTTCCGCAACGTCACAATTCTGGGCGAGCAAATCGCCGACGGGAGGTTCCCGGGCATCTCGGAGCTTCACCCGGATGAGATCATGATGAAGTACGATTAGCTCCGCTCTTCGTCTAGCGGTTCCAACTGCCGGCGCAGTTTCGCCAGTTCGTCCTGGGCGGCTCGCAACTGATCTTCCGCCGCTTGCCGCTTTTCCTGCTCTCGCCGCTGTTCGGCTTCCGCCGCTTGCCGCTTTTCCTGCTCTCGCCGCTGCTCGGCTTCCGCCGCTTGCCGCTTTTCCTGCTCTCGCCGCTGTTCGGCTTCCGCCGCTTCCGCTTGCGTCAATAGTCGCGCTCCGGTTTTTTGATCGGTCATGACCAGATCGGACCCATCTAAGTGCAGCGCGATTCCCAAGCAGCGGCTCACTAGCTTTCCCTGAGCATCAAAGCGGATCGGCGTTGCTCGCCGCTTCGCAAAGCGGTAGCCCTGAAGCGGCGGCTCGAGATAGTCCGCGGTTGGGTCGTAGAGAAAATACTCTTTCACGCCGATCTCGCCGTACAAGGCCGGCTTGTCATGCTCGTCCTGCCGGCGCGTGGAGTTCGAGGTCACTTCAAACACCACGTCGGGCGGCTTGCCTTCCTCCCAGAGCTTGTACGTGCGGCGAAAGCCCGGCTCGCAGTCGAGAACCACAAAGCAATCCGGCGACACGTGGCGAACGTTGTTTCCCTCTTCCGGATAGATCAGGAGGTTACCCGAGACGTAAACCCGCTGCCCGTGGTATCGCCGGCGAAGCAGATCGGCGATGCGAATCATCCACCACCGGTGCAAATCGGTCTCGGCCATCGGCAGCCCGTCCGATTCAGGATATTCGATCTCGCTTTTCGTCTCGCTCACAGACATGAGGCGCCTTCGTGCCGACGCAGATCACCTTACCATTCTCATTGTAACCGGACCGGCGAGGTTCACAAACCGCGCCGGCCGTAACGCGTCCCACTGTTGGTCACTCGCGGAGCGAGTGACTCACATTACGCGGTCGTGATCGCTTGCAGCCCTGCCCGCGCCTGCTCGGCTTCCGGGCGGGCGATCTGCTCCACCACCTGGCCGTCGCGGAGGAAGATCAGCGTCGGCCAGAGCTTGACGCGGAAGGAGCGCCCCAGCGGCTTGCCCTTTCCGTCCGCCACGCGGATGTGCTTGACATCGGGGAACTCCCGCAGCAGCTCCGCCAGGTGCGGCGCGAAGCCCTGGCAGATTCCGCACCAATTGGCCCCGAACTCCAGGAGCACGGGGCCGCGCATCTGGTCTACCTCGTCCCGCGTGGGGCTTTCTTCGTGGTAGACGGGGTCGTAGGGCATGGGGCTCTCTCCTCGTAACGGCATCTCATCCCGGCAAGCCGCAAAACCCGCGCCGCAAAAATCATAACCGCGGCCTGTCCTCTTTTCTCGGTCGGTTCGGATTACCGAGGCGGCCCCAAGGCCGTGCAATGTCTGATCGGTAGCCCCTACAACATGCGAGGTTTTATGAAAGCTTGCCTGCTGCGCATCGTCGCGCTTCTCGTCGCCCTGGAATTTCAGCTATTGGGCGCCATCGCCGCCGGACAAGAGGCGGAGGTGCTGTTTGAAGATGATTTCGCCATGCTCGACCCGAGCCTCGGCGTCCCCGACCAGTCGCTGGAGGTGAAAGACAACACGCTGATCCGGCGCCTTCCTGGAAACTACACGTGGAAGGGACTGTATCAGTCGTTCGTGTTCGACGATGCGGACATCTCGCTGAAGGTTCGCCTCCCGCAGGCGACGCCGAACAAATCCGTCGCGGCGGGCCTGGCGTTCTGGGCGCGCGACTACTCGGACTTCTATACGTTCGAAATCCTGGAAAACGGGAACTACCGAGTCGGCCACCTGGTCGGCGGCCGCTGGCTGTTTCCGGTTCCCGTTCGCCGTTGCGAGCCGCTCAACGCCGATCTCTCCCAGTGGAGCGAGCTGCGGGTGGTGACGCTCGGCCGCCACGCGACGTTCTACGTGAACGGCCAGAAGCTGGTTTCCCTTGTGGGCGATCCGCCCAGCGGCGGAGGAACGATCGGCCCGTACCTCGAGACGTGGGCGGATGCCGGAGCGGCGGAGTACGCCTCGCTGAAGGTCGTTGTGCCCGCCGACGCGGCGCCGGTCCTTCCTCCGCAAGATCCCGATGTATTGTTCGCCGATGACTTCTCCGCGCTGGATCCCGCGTGGGGCGAATCGAGCGAGAGTCGCAGCGCGATCGACGGCCGGTTCGTATTCAAGCTCCTTTCGGGACACAATTCGCGCCAACTCTACGAAGGACGCCTGTTCGGCGACGCCGACATGCGCGTGACGGCCCGCCTTGTGGACGCCGACGACGACGCCACGGCGGACCTCATGTTTTGGGCGAACGGCTATAACGACCATTACATGCTGTCGGTAGCGAACAACGGCACGTTCGCGGTTTACCGCTGGGTGAAGGACCGGTGGCTGACGCCGCTGGCGTCGCGAAAGCATCCCGGGCTGGAGTACGATCTGCGTGAAGGCGTGGAGATCCGCGTGTCGACCCAGGGAAACTCTTCATCAACGGCGTAGAAGTCGGCGAGATCGCCGGTCAGCCGCCGAAAGGGGGTTCGCAAATCGGTCTCCGCGCTCAAATGAGCAAGACGCCGGGATCGGTGGAGTTTTCCTCGCTCATCGTCCGCCGGGTCGCCGTGCAGTAGGCGATAGGAGGTTCGGCCGGGCCGCCGCAACGCTTTCGCACACGCGACGCTGCGGCGGCCCGGCTACTCCAACAGGCCCCTTACCAGCTCCTCCATGTCCTCGGCGTCGTCGGGGCGGAAGCCGATCCAGAGGCCGCGGATCACCCCCTCGCGGTCCAGCGCGACCGTGGTGGGAAAGCCGATGCTGGGCAACTTCGCCTCGCGGGCCAGGGCCGCCAGGCTCTGCGAGTCCGGATCATGGTACGACGGCGCGCCGGCGTCGAGGTTGTCGAAATACTCCGCGGTTTCCTCCCGCAGGATTTCGACATCGCCGTAGGGACCGCCGGAGACGAGCACCAGGCGAAAGTCGTCGCGATCGGCCAGCTCCTCTCGCAGCTCCAGCAGGTGCGGCATCTCCTCCCGGCAGAAGTGGCACCACGGTCCCCAATAATTGATCAGCGTCACCTCGCCCAGCAGGTCCCGCCGATCAAGCGGCTCGGGATCTCCCGTCAGCGGCGCGAACTGCAGCACCGACGGGGCCACGCCCACCGCAGGCGAATCCGCTCCGCGATCCGGCCGCGGCTCATTCGACGTGAACGCCACATACGCGAGGAGCACAGCCGCCGCTGCCGCAACCCACATTCCAATCCTCAAGGCCGGATCGGGACGCCGAGGCTGCTCGACCTGCAAAGAATTGTCCATAGCGTGGCTCGCGAAGCATCGCCGAGAGGGCGATCGTCAGTTCACGCCTGCACGGCCTTGCGCTGCGGCGGCGAGAGCAACTCCCGCTCGGGGAAGAGGGCGCCGGAGTCGCGTCGGCGATAGTGATCCTCGAATCGGATCCGCTCCCGCGCGCCGTCATCGCCGCCGGCCGAGGCCGATCCGCGTCCAGACAATTGTAGGAGCGCCCCAAGCCGTCCGGCAAGCATCGGCCATTGTCGCGGCCGCGGGATGGAGGCGACGGTTTCCGCGGCGACAGCGATTCCATGCAGCGCCACCGAAGCCAGGCGGCGCCGGCGCGGCAGATGTTTCCAATAGAGCCGCTCGGAGAGCCGTCCCCGTCGCCAGGAGGAAATCGGCTGCGAATGATCGGCGCTTCGCGAAAGGCGACTCGCGGTTTCCTTCGCGGCCGAATATCCCAGCTCCGTCAGCGTGAGGGCCATGTCGATATCGGCCAGGTGCTCGCCGAAGGCGGGATCGAAGCCTCCGGCCCCCTCCCAGGCGGATCGGCGCCAAAAGCCGGCCAGCAGGTCGGGACCGGCGGTTCGTCCGCCGCTTTTTCGCAATGCTTTCCTCGCGCCTGATAAGGCGAGATTCACGCCGGCGGTTACGATTTGTTCGCCGAGCGAATCCATCACCAGCGGCGCCACCGCCGCCACGCTGCGATCGTCGAAATGCGCCAGGGCCGGCTCGCTCCACCCGTCCGTAGCCTCTAAGCCGCGCTGCACGAGATGCACCACCTCGCCGCGGCTGGCCCGGAAACCCCAGTTGATTTGTTCGATCAGGCCGCAGTCCCCCGGCGCCGCGACGAAACGTACCTCGCCGGCCAGGTCATAAGGATCGCTGTATTCGCCGGCGTGCACCACCAGGATCTCGCAATCGCGAGGGCGGTTTTGCAACAGCGACACGAGCGTATCTTCGCACGCGTGGTCCGGAGCGCGCCAAGGAAGAATGATGGAGAGACTGGCCACGAGAGAGATCCTCTGACGCCGCGGCCGGGGCGAAAAGCCGCCGGGCCGCTTACGTCGGCGCCCAAGCGCGAACGCGAACATCCTCGTCTGTCGATTCATCTCCTATTTTCGGACGACCGGCGCTGCCGAATTTACCAAATCTGGCGCCGCCGCCGATTCCGCGCGTTCTGCGGCGGCGGTTGCGGCGGGGCGGCGTGCGGCCTAATCTGGAGCGCGGCGGCTATCGCCGCTTACGAATCCTTCCGCTCCGGAGCTTAATCGATGGTATCGCCTGCCCGATCTCTGAGTCTGTGGACTTTGGTCACCTCGATCCTTCTCGCCTCGCCGGCTGTCGCCGAGGAAACGTCGCAAGCGATCTCGCCGAAGGAGGACGTGATCAAGCTGTTCGACGGAAAGTCGCTGGACGGCTTATACTCGTTCCTCAAAGAGACGAAATACGAGGACCCGAAGAACGTCTTTCGCGTGACCGACGGCATGTTGCACATCACCGGCGACGGTCTCGGGTCGATCATCACCAAGAATGAATACCGCGATTACCACTTGGTGCTG
>JAHWKS010000438.1 GCA_019347795.1 Planctomycetota bacterium
TCGCCGCGGCGACGAAAGGCGAGGATCGCAACTTCGTCCGAATGCGAGACATTGAAGTACAAGGACGGATCGCCGATCCGCCTCGCCAACGCCGGCTTACCGTGCGGGCCGTAGTCAAATTCGATCTCGTGCGGAGCGGTTCCGGTGTATGCGGAAAGCATCGCTCGCAGCCGGCCGCGGCAGGCGATGAACCGCCGGCGATCTCGCGGGAAGTGAAATCGAGCGGCCCGATCACGCTCCTCCGATGAGAGCCAACCCTCCAGCCGCCGCTCCAAGCCGGCTTCGATATCCAGCGATGCGCTCCAAACGTGAAGCTCATCATCGCCCAACTCGGGCGGTTGATCCGCCGCGGGCCACGCTTCGGGAGATGGGACTTGCTCGTTCACCCGGTCCTCATCCTCACGCCAAATGAGCTCCCAGCGCCGCGCGGACGATGCGGACCACCTCCGCCTGCCGCTCGGCGACGAAGAAATGACCGCCCATTACGATCTTCTGCTGGAACGGACCAGCCGTTTGCGATCGCCACGCAGCAAGATCGGCGATCGAAACTTGCTGGTCGTCCGCTCCCCCCAGGGCCGTGATGGGGCACTCCAGCGGCGGTTCGTCAACGTACTGGTAAGTTTCGATCATTGCGACGTCGGCCCGCAGGATCGGCAGAAACAGGTTCAGCAGGTCCGGATCTCCGGCGACCTGCGGGGGGACGCCTGAGAACCGCTCCTGAATCTCAATCAGGAATTCGCGGTCGGGGAGTTCGTGAATGGAATCGCTTCGCCGCGGCGTCTGGGGAGCGGCGTACGCCGCGGCAAAGAGGCGCAGCGGCGGCGATGCTCCTCTTCGCCGCAGGTCCCGGATGGTTTCGAACGCCAGCAGCGCCCCCATACTGTGGCCGAAGAACGCCAGGGGGACATCGGCAAGCGGGGCGATCGCGTCAGCCGCCTCGGCAGCCAACCCGCGAAGGTCGCGTCGGGGCGGCTCTTGAATCCGCCGCTCCCGGCCGGGGAGCAATACCGGCAGCACGTCGATCTCGGCTGGCAAGAGACTCGACCAACGATGGTAAACGGCGCCGCCCCCTCCCGCGTGGGGAAAGCATATCAAGCGAAGCGCCGGATGCGGCTTCGGTCCGCGACGTGGCAGCCAGGGGTTTTCGTACTCCGGCGCCTTGCCAGCGCCGTCAAAGTTTGCCAAAATTAACTCCTTCACGCCATGGGCACGCCCTCCCGTCTCGCCTGTGCCCCTTGTTCGGCTCATTCGCGTCTAATCGCTCCATTGTACCGAATTCCGTTCCGACAGCTTTAAGCTGACCGCTGGATCCCGCCTCACCGCGACAATCGCCACACGCCTTACCTCCCGCCCTCGCGGTCGGCGGGGCGGCCGGCGCGTCCTTTTTCGACTGAAGGGGTCCGAGCGGTCGATAGAAGATGGACGGATGTCCTCAAAAAATCTCCAAACATTCCATCCCCCCGATTTGCTACATTGTGCTGCGCTTGTCTATTATCATCCAAAGTCCCCATTATAATGGGACGGACCGCCGCCGCTTGGAAACGGAGGAATCGCGACGGCAGCAAGGAAGATCGATGCGTCGGAGTTCCTAGTTACGCCTCAAAGTTTAGCTTCTCAACCGAGCATCCGAACACCATGAATCAACAACTGGCGACGGAAGCAAGCTTCGCCGCCGAAGCGCCTCCTGCAAATCTGGTGGACTTGCTCCGATTCTGGGCGCGCCAGTCGGGCGCCCGGACTGCTTTCACCTTTCAGCGCGACGACCGCCACGAGACGGCGTTGACCTACGCGGAGTTGGATCTGCGGGCGCGGGCCATCGCCGCCCGACTGCAGCAGAGCTGCCGACCCGGCGATCGGGCGCTGTTGCTTTTTCCCGCCGGGCTCGATTTCATCGCGGCTTTTTTCGGGTGCGCCTATGCGGGCGTGCTGGCGGTGCCGGTTTGCTACCCCAAGCCGAAGCGGCCGATGCCGCGGCTGTTGTCCATCGCCCGCAACGCCGAGGCGCGCGTTGCGCTGACCAATCGCAAGACGCTGGAGCAGTTCGATTTTCATGCCGCCCACGCCGAGCTGTCCCATTTGAAGTGGATCGCGTCGGACGATGCTCGCGACGAATCGGCCGATGCCTGGTCGCCGCATTCGGCCGACGCCGACGAGGTGGCGTTCCTCCAGTACACTTCCGGCTCGACCAGCGAGCCGCGCGGCGTGATGGTTTCCCACGCCAACCTGCTGCACAACCTGGAGGTGATTCGCCACGGCTTCGGCATTGAATTCGACCTTCACGAAGGCGAGCCGCACAACAAGGGGGTCTTTTGGCTGCCGGCGTATCATGACATGGGGTTGATCGGCGGCATCCTGACGCCGCTGTACGTCGGCGGGCATAGCCTGTTGATGTCGCCGGGGGCGTTTCTCCACCAGCCGTTCCGCTGGCTGGAGGCGATTTCCGAAGGACGCGCCACGATCAGCGGCGCCCCCAACTTCGCTTACGACCTGTGCGTGGCGAAGATCCCCGAGGAGAAGCGGCGCGGACTGGACCTGAGCTGTTGGGACATCAGCTTCTGCGGCGCCGAGCCGATCCAGGCCGATTCGCTGGAGAGCTTCGCCGCGGCCTTCCGGGAGTGCGGGTTCCGCCGCGAGGCCTTCTACCCGTGTTACGGCCTTGCCGAGAATACGCTCATGACGGCCGGGGGGGAGGGGCCCGGGGCGCCCCGCGTGAAGACGGTCGTCCGGGACGCCATGGCCCGGCGGCGGGTGGCGGAGTTGAACGGCGATCGCTCTCTCGCGGTGCAAGAGCTCATTTGCTGCGGCGCCGCCGTGCTGGATCAAGAGATTGCCATTGTCGATCCCGACACCCAGCGGCGCTGCGCGCGAAATGAGGTCGGCGAAATCTGGATTAAAGGCCCCAGCGTCGCCCAAGGTTACTGGAACTGCCCGGAGCAGACGGAGGCCACCTTTCGGGCGCGGATCACCGACGACGGAGATGGACCTTATCTCCGAACCGGCGATTTGGGGTTCCTGGAGGACGACCAACTTTATGTCACGGGGCGGCTTAAGGACGTGATCATCATCCGCGGACGGAACCACTACCCGCAGGACATCGAGCGGACCGCCGAGCGGGCTCATGAGGCGCTTCGGCCGAACGCCGGCGCCGCGGTTTCGATCGAGGCGCATGGCGAAGAGGCCCTCGTGGTGATTCACGAGATCGACCGCGCCCACCGCGATGTCGATCTGAACGAGGTGGCGCGCTGCATCCGCCGAGCCGTCGCCGACGAGCATGAAATCAATCCGCACGCCATCGTGCTCATTCGGCACGCCAGCCTGCCGGTCACCACCAGCGGCAAGGTCCAGCGAAGCCTCTGCCGGCGGTTGTACCTGGCGGGGGACCTGAAGGTCTTGCAGGAATGGGTCGCTCCCCAGCACTTGGGAGGTCTCCGCCTCCGCGTCGGCGTGGATCGGCTGAAGGGGATTCCCGCCAACGGGGCGGCGAAGGCCGGCGGCCCCGCGAAACTCAATGGCGTGCATCACGGAAACGGCGCCCACCGCAAGAACGGCCACGCCAACCACGCAGGCAACGGATCGCACGCGGGGAACGGCCGGAAGAACGGAGCGTCGCAGTCCGGCAATGGCGCCGGAGCGCATGCCAACGGTCAGCATGGAGCAAAGAACGGCGTCTCCGTAATGGCGTCGTCCGCACATCACGCCGCGGCCGCGCAGCACCGGGCATCCGGGTCGGCCCCGCCGCGGTTGGAGTTCGATCACCTGCCGCTATCGGCCGAAGAAATCGATCGCCTGGCCGAGCGGATCGAGGCGTGGATTCTGGACTGGCTGGTCGAACAGGCGGGCGTTCATTCTTCGGAGATCGACCGGGACAAACCCTTCGCCGAGCTCGGCCTCGATTCGCTGACGGCCGTCGAGCTGAGCCAGCGACTGGAGGCGTGGTTGGGCGTGGAGCTGAACGCGGTCATCGCCTGGAACTACCCCACGCCCCACAAGATCGCCAACTACCTGGCCCGCCAGGTCGGCGGCGCGGAAGGCGCCGCGGAAGAGGCCGCCGAGGCGACCGCCGCGGCAGCCGGCGAAGGCTTCGAGCGCCTCCTTGCGGAGATCGAAGACCTCAGCGACGAGGAAGTCGAAGACGCGCTCGCAGAGGACCCGCTGTCGCGCGACCCGGCGGCGTAGCGGCGGATTGCAAGGCGGCTCAACTCGGCGCCGGCTTGCCTTCCGAGATTCGCGCCTCGCGGCTCAGGCGGCGCACCACTTCGGCCATGTCCCCTGTCTCGCGGAAGATTTGCCGCTGACGTTCGGCCCAGCCGGGGCGGTCGGCGATGGCCTGCACCCGCTGCAGGTGCTCGACGCAGTCCAACTGCCCGGCCATGGGCGAGAGCCGCTCGGTCATCCAGGCGGCGATGTCGCGCACCGAGCGAACCTCGTGCGTGTAGGAATTCACCAGCATCGCCCGGTTGCCGAAGCGGGCCGCCCGCCACTTGTTCTGCCGCACCATCATGGGGTGGCTGTCGTGCTGGTACGCGCCCTCGTCGATTTCGTCCGAAAGGTACTGCACCAGGCACTGCACGAGGGCGGTGACGGCCAGCACGTCCGATAGATTCCCCGGCATATCGCAGACGCGCACCTCCACCGTGCCGAAGTTGTGGTGCGGACGGACGTCCCACCAGATCTCGCGGATAGTGTTGATAAACCCAGTCTCGATCATATGGTTCACCAGCCACACGTACTCGCTCCAGTTCCGCATGAACGTGGGGAGCCCGGCCGTGGGCAGCCCCTCCATCACCTTGGAGCGGGCCGAGTGCAAGCCCGTGTCGCGCCGCTCCCAAAACGGGCTGCTGGCGCTGAGGGCCAGGAGCGTCGGCAGATGCGCCATGATGCGGTCGCAGATCATGACCGCCTTATCGCCGGAATCGACTCCCACGTGGACGTGCAGCCCGAAGGTCACCAGCCGCCGGGCCATCTCCTGGAGCAGCTCCACCAGATTCAGGTAACGCTCGTTGGGCGTGACCTGCTGGTTCTGCCAGAGCGAGAAGGGATGCGTGGCGCCCCACCAGAGCGCCACCCCGACCTCATCCGCCGCCGATTCCACTTCGATCAGCTTCCGCCGCAGGTCCTGCTCGGCCTGGTCGACCGTCTCGCAGACGTCGGTGTTGATCTCGATGCAGCACTGCATCAGCTCCGGCTTGTAGCACGTGCCGTCGCCGGGATCGAGCCGGGCCAGGAGCGGCATGACGGAGTTGGCCAGCGCCATCGTCTCGGCGTCCACCAGGCCCAATTCCAGCTCCACGCCGAGCGTAGGCCGATCGTTGGAGTTGAACGTGAGTTTGCTCATCCGGTCGGCCGCCGTTAAGCCGTTAAAACGCCCCGCCCACCACCTTCACGCCGGGGATGGCTTCGCGAAGGGCGTTAACTCCCTCCTCGGTCACGCCGGTGTTGGAGATATGGATCTCCTCGAGCTTCTTCAGCCCGTGCAGCCTGGCCAGCCCCTCATCCGTGATGGCGGTCTTCCCGAGGTGGAGGAACACGAGGTCGGTAAGCTGCCCCACCTGATCCATGCCGGAGTCAGTCACTTCGTAGTTGTTGTGGAGGTTTAGCCACACGAGCGACGGCATCTTCGTGAGGTGGACCATCCCCTCGTCGGTTACAAAGGTGGAC
>JAHWKS010000439.1 GCA_019347795.1 Planctomycetota bacterium
AGCACAATCTCGGGCGAAGGGGATCGTTTCGCGGCGAGGAGGTCGGCGGCGACTTCGGGACTGATGTAACTTCGCCCCTGGGTGATCGTGCGGATGGCGGTGAGGATCGCTTCAAAGGCGTCATCTTTCAGCATGAAGCCCCTGGCGCCCGCGGCCAACAGTTCTTCGGCTGCGGCGTAGGCGGAGCTGCCGGTGAGCACGAGGACGGCCGTTTGTGCGTTTTCTTCGGCAAGCGTGGCGAGGAGTTGCGGGATGTTTTCGCCCGGCATCGAAATATCCACCACCGCGACATGGGGACGATGCTCCCGTATCAGGCCCAGCAGCTCGTTGCGGTCCGTGGTGCACGCCGCCACCTCGACACCGTTTTCCTGGAGCAGTCTGACCAGCCCCTCCAAAAACACCCGGTGGTCGTCGGCCAGGATGACGCGCGTTTTCATGCGATCTCCTGCGCGACCGCGATTTGTTGGAGGGGCGCCCGCACGGCGACGAGCGTTCCGAAGCCGGGCCGACTCTCGATGTGCAGGGATCCTTTTAGCAGCTGCGCGCGCTCGCGGACGGAGGTCAGGCCCAAACCCGCGCCCACCGACGTCGTCGCGTCCACATCGAACCCGCGGCCGTCGTCCTCCACGGTCAGGGCGATCTCGTCGGCGTCGGCCTGCAATCGGACGCGAACGACGGTTGCCTGGCCGTGCTGGAGCGCGTTCCGCATCGTCTCTTGGAAAATGCGAAACAAGTGCTGCTTGACGGCCGGATCGAGAGCGTCGTGAGGTTTGGTCTCGAACTCAAGGCGCGCATCCGTCTCGGCCTGCAGCTTGCGGCCGTACCAGCAGATTGCCTCGTGCAGACGGCGACAGTCAAGGATCTGGGGATGCAGATCGCGGGTGATGCGCCGCACCTCCTCGGTGGCGGAGGCCGCCTCGCCGACGATCGATCGCGCCGCCAGGGCCGACTGCGGATCCTGCTCTTCGAGGCGCTCGGCGAGCATCTGTAATTGCAGACGCATGGTGACCAGCGACTGAATCACGCCGTCGTGCAGTTCGCACGCCACGCGTTGGCGCTCCTTCTCCTGAACTTCGAGCAATTGTTGCTCGGCCTGCTCGCGGCGATGGCGCTCGATCGCATAGCGCACGGACCGCACCAGCACGCCCGCGGGCGCCTCGCCTTTCACCAGATAATCCTGGGCTCCTTCCCGAACGGCTTCGATGGCGAGCGACTCATCGTCGGTGGAGGTCAGCACCACCACGGGCGCGGCGGGGCAGGCTTGGGCCAGCCGCCGAAAGGTTTCCAGGCCGAAGCTGTCAGGCAGGTTCAGATCAAGCAGCACCACATCGAATCGCTCGGCGGCGAGCCGGCTGACCGCCTCGCCCAAACTTGGCGCCCAATCAACCTCCAATGCGTCTGGCCCATGACGGCGGATCATTTCGCGGATTCGCCACGCCTGCGATCGATCGTCTTCCACCAGAAGAATGCCAATGCTCACCTGTCTTTCGGCTCCTCTCTAGCGTGAAAGAACTCCGGCCCCGCCCGCAGAGCAGTACCAAGGAAGTAGGATCATAGGGCCGAAAGGGGCCCCATGGGGAACCGGGGCTAGTATATTCAGGGGACATCCGGCCTCGCACCTGTTGTCTCCCCAATTGATACATGTCGTTTAGATGACGATTGGCGTCAAACATTTTTTTCTGGGGCAGAATGCGGCCCGGCTATCGGTCTGCGGAAGAAATGGCCCCTCGGCCGCCAACTGGCGGGGGCGTCCTCAATCGGGTATGATGCGGCTGTTGAGATATTCCCCACCGGCGCCGTTTCCCCGGACGCTGGCTTCTCCCACCCTTTGGACCAGGAATCGACGCACCCTATGGCGCGCAAAACCGTCGATCGCAAGGAGTTGCGAAAGCAGGCCGAGGCGGCTGAGGCCGCGGCTCCCGCGGAAAAGAAAAAGAAGGCTAAGAAGAAGACGCCCGCCAAGCGCAAGAGCCGCGCGAAAACCGCCGAGCCCGCGCGAAAGAAGCTTTGCTGGGGGGTGTTCAGCCCTTCGCTGAAGCGCGTGGCGCTGTTCGAATTCCACGAGCAGGACGAGGCCCTCAAGAAGGCCGAAGACCTGAGCAAGTCCGGCAAGAGCCCCCATTTCGTCCAGCGGGTGAAAGAGGAGATCGTCGAAGAGTAGCCGGTTTCGAGTGAAGCGTGTAGCGGATTCCGCCATACGGGCTTCACGGTTTTTGCGACTGTTTCCGACCCTCGCCAACGTGCTAAAGTAATCTACCCATAGAAGCAACGCAGCGGGCAACGACGGGCGGCAGACCGATCTCTTCCGGCGTTGCTCTCTTCGAGACAACTCATCTGGTGAACGGAATGCCCATGCCATTGCGGCAACAGCGAACGCCTGCGCCCGTGCGGAGTAAGAAACGGCGCCCGGAGGCGGGCGAGCGACGAATCATGGAAGCCGAAGCCCGCGCCGCCCTCAATGAATCGGCTTATCCGGCGGTCCGCCAGGTGAAGTGCGTCTACCACGACGGCGCGGTGACGCTCACCGGGCGCCTGCCGAGCTTTTATCTCAAGCAGATCGCGCAATGCGAGGTCCGCCGCCGGCTGGCCCGTGCCGAGATTTGCAATCACGTGGAAGTCGCGCCGCAGGAAGCGCGGGAGGAATTATCATGCTGGTTTTAAGCCGCAAGCCGGGCGAAGGAATTCACATCGGCGACGACGTGGAAGTCCGCGTGCTAGGCGTTCGGGGGCACGAGGTGCGGCTCGGCTTCTCCGCCCCGTCGAGCGTCTCCATTCACCGGCAGGAGATTTACGCCCGCCTCGACCGCGAGACTGGCGGAGAGCCGAAGACCCCGCATCCAGGCGCCTCGCGCGCTGGGTAGCCCCAGCACGTTTCACCACATCGGTCAGGAAGTCAAGCCGCATGACCGCGACATATCATTCTTCGGAGTTCAAGATGGCAGAGGGGATTCAATCGCTTCCGCAATTGGAGCGGTGCGATTTGTCCGGCGTCCGCGTGCTGCTGGTCGATCCGGACGAGGCGACGCTCGAAGGGTATGAACGATATTTGGCGGAGTGCGGGGCCGCGGTCGCCCGCGCCACCGGGGGCGTGGAGTGCGTTGCGCTGTTGCGCGACTTTCGTCCGCACGTGCTGGTGCTGGAGCCGGAGTTGCCCTGGGGCAGCGGGTCGGGAGTGCTCTCGTGGATGCTGGAGGATTCCGAACTTCCGACGACGCCGGTGATTGTGCTGACAACCGGCCGCGACCTGGACCAGCTCCGCCAGATCATCAAATTCCCCCTCTACGACCTGGTGGTGAAGCCGCTTTCCGATCGGCAACTGGCGAAGAAGGTCCGCTGGGTCGCCGACACCTCGAGCAACTTGGGAAACGTCGGCTGGCCCCGTAAATAGCGGGGCCGCCATCGCCGCTCATCTCTTTACGATCGAGGCTACACCTTCGGAATCTCGTATCCCTCGCGTTGTTTGCGGGCGAAGAACGAGGCGGCTTCTTCGTCCCCCTGGATCTTTTCGCTCTTGGGGTCCCACTTGATGGTGCGGCCCAGGCGGGCGGCGATCGCCGCCAGGTGGCAGGTGTTCATCATCTGCACGTGGCTATAAACGTCGGAGACCGGCAGGCCCCCCTCGCGGATGCAGCGGTAGAAGTTCTCCTTGTGCCCTTCATACGGCTTTCCTTTGTAGAGCCGCATCAGGTCTTCCTCGGTGAACTGGTCCTTGTCCCAGTTTTCCTCGATCGGCTGCCCGGTGATCTTGCCGCGGTTCACGAACATGCGGCCCTTGGTCCCTTCGAAGAGGATGCCGTTGTCGCCGCGGCTGGTGACGATCATCTCAATGCCGCTGGGAAAGGTGCACTTCACGGCGAAGTCGTGCGAGGTGTTGTAGCTGTCGTCTACGGTCGGGTAGCCGTTCTCGAAGGGGACCGGGTGCTTGGCGTCCGAGCCGTCGAACGAGGTGGGGCCTTGCCCCTGCTCGTTCTCCTTGATCGCCCATTGGGCGATGTCCACGTGGTGGGCGCCCCAGTCGGTGAACTTGCCGCCGGAGTACTCGTACCACCAGCGGAACTGGTAGTGGCAGCGTTCTTTGATGTAATCGACCAGCGGCGCCTGGCCGAGCCAGAACTCCCAGTTCAGCTCCTCCGGCGGCTCGGTCTTCTGGAACGGCCCGCCTTTGTCGCCGCCGCCGATGCCGACGGTCATCTTTTGGATGTCGCCCAGAAGCCCTTTCTGCACCATGTTCACCGCGCGGAGGAAGCGGTCGCGGTCGCTCCGCTGCTGGGTGCCGATGAAGAACACCTTGTCCTTGTGCTTCTGGCAGGCGTTGCGGATGAGCTGGTTCTCTTCCAGGGTGAGCGTGAGCGGCTTCTGGATGAAGACGTGCTTGCCCGACTCCAGCGCCTCGATGGCGATCTTCACATGCCAGTGATCGGGCGTGACGATGCTCACCACGTCGATGTCGTCCCGCTCCAGCACGCGGCGATAGTCTTCGTACACGTCGGCTTTCCCTTTGCCGATGTTCTCGTCGTTCTTGGCCTTCTCGGCATGGGTGGAATCGACATCGCACACCGCGACGATATCGCCGAAGCGGCTATGGGCGTGGGCGTCTCCGGTACCCATGCTCCCCACACCGATGCAGCCGATCACCGGCCGGTCGTTCTTCTCCTGATTCGCAAACGCTTTCTGGGTCCAACTGAAATAGGGAACCACGGCGCCGGCCGCCGCCAGCGAAGCGGATTGCTTGAGAAAGCGGCGGCGTGAGGTTCGAGCGCGCTTCATCGACATGGATCAACTCCTTGGCGTGGGTGAGATAGTGGGGAAAGCGGTGAAGCGATAATAGCATGAACGGCGCCGATTTGCACCTTGCGAAACCGCAAGCGTGGAGTCCGGCGGTTTGGAGTTCCGGGACTCGCGGCTTTCGCTGCGGGGGTGGGTTTGCTTAGAATAGGCGTTTCTCACGAGCCGCCGTCGAGGGCGCCGGCGCGGCGCGGCCGTCTCACGCAATCCAAGGAGGACGCTACGTCATGATCGAAACACGCGCCCAGTTGCCGGTCATTCAAGATCTCCCGGTCCCGCTGGAGCGGGACGTCTTTCTGAGGACGCTGTTGCGAGAGTTGTCCGGAACGCTGCAGGACGTGGTCGGCGTGGACGAAGCCGCGGGATTCGTCAGCGTCGTGGGACAGCGGATCGGCGATCAGATCAATCAGAGCTACCGAACCGCGCTGGAGGTCGATCAGCTCGACCGCCGGCAGGTGGCCGACGTGCTGGTGGATCTCAAGCGGCGCATCCAGGGAGACTTCTTCATCATCGAGGAGAGCGAGGAGAAGATCGTGCTGGGGAACCGCGCCTGCCCGTTCGCCGAAAAGGTGGCCGGCCGACCCTCGCTGTGCATGATGACGTCCAATGTCTTCGGCGTGATCGCCGCGGAGAATCTCGGCTACTCCAAGGTGGCGCTCGAGGAGGCGATCGCCCGCGGCGATGAGGGTTGCCGCATCGTGGTTTATCTCCAACCGACTGACGAGGCTCTGGCGGCCGAAGGACGCGAGTACTTCCAAGGTTAAGGAAGCCCGATGTCGCCGGAGCAATTCCTCCTCGTCGGCAATCTGTTCAGCGAAGCGGCGCTGCTCCTGACGCGGGAGGGCGTGATCCTGGCGGCCAATCGCCGCGT
>JAHWKS010000440.1 GCA_019347795.1 Planctomycetota bacterium
CTACACGACGCCTTCCGATCTCCCGGAATACCTAGACCGGCTCGCATCGCTGGTACAGGCCGGCCGGGTGGAGATTATCGGCGGCGCCTTTTACGAGCCGATCCTCAGCATGATCCCCTCGCGGGACCGGATCGGACAGATCACCGGCTATCGCCATTGGTTGGAGGACCGCCTCGGCGCCAAAGTGCAGGGGATGTGGATGCCGGAGCGGGTCTGGGAGCAGTCGCTCACGCGGGACCTGGCGGACGCCGGCGTGCGGTACACGGTGCTGGACGATTTCCACTTCCGCAACGCGGGGCTGGCCGACGATCAGCTTCACGGCTACTTCCTCACCGAAGACGACGGCCGGGTGCTGGCGGTTTTCCCCGGCAGCGAGCGACTGCGATACCTGATCCCCTTCCGCGAGCCGCACGAGACGATCGATTACCTGCGCGGGGTGGCCGAGCAGCACCCAGGAGCCGTGATGGTCTTCGGCGACGACGGCGAGAAGTTCGGGGTCTGGCCCGAGACGAAAACGCACGTCTACGACAACGGCTGGCTGCGGCGGTTCTTCGACCTCTTGGTCGAAAACCGCGATTGGCTCAAGACCGTCACCCTCGCCGACGCCTTCGAGAACGTCGTGCCGGAAGGCAAGATCTATCTTCCCGACGGCAGCTATCGCGAGATGACCGAGTGGTCGCTGCCGGTCGAGCGGCAGCATGAGTACGACGGCGTGGTGCACGAGATGGAGCGCGACCCGCGCTGGCCGCGGGTCAAGTCGTTCGTCCGCGGGGGCTTCTGGCGGAACTTCAAGGTGAAGTATCCCGAGACGAATGAGATGTACGCCCGCATGATGATGGTCAGCCGCCGCTTTCAGGAGGCCGAGCAGGAGGGCGCCGGCGGCGACGTTTTCCAACTCGCCCGCCGGGAGCTGTACCGGGCCCAGTGCAACTGCAGCTATTGGCACGGCGCCTTCGGCGGCGCCTATCTGCAGCACCTGCGGAACGGCGTCTAACAGCACTTGATCGCCGCCGACAACCTGTTGGACAAGGCCCTCGATCGGCCGGAGCACTACGTGGAAGCGGTCGCGGAGGACTTCAACTTCGACGCCCGGCAGGAAGTGCGGCTGACGAGCGATAAACTCGTTTGTCTCTTGGCGCCGTCGGCCGGCGGGCAGATGTACGAGCTGGATGTCCGCCCGATCCGCCATAACCTGCTGGCCACGTTCGCCCGGCGTCCCGAGTCGTACCATCGCCGCGTGCTGGCGGGGGCGAACTCCAACGGCAGCCACATCGCCAGCATCCACGATCGCGTGATCTTTAAGCAGGAGGGGCTCGATCAGCGGATCCAGTACGATCACTCGCTCCGCAAGAGCCTGATCGACCACTTCTGGGACGAGGAGGCGAGCTTGGAAGCGGTTGCGGAAGGGACGGCGATGGAACGAGGCGATTTCGCCCAAGGTCCCTACGAAGCCGTGATCCGCCGCAATCCCGACCGGATTCAAGCGCAGCTTTCCCGCAGCGGCAACGCGTGGGGCGTGCCGCTGAAGATCACCAAAGGGGTGACGGCGGAGGCCGGCGGCTCCACCCTGGAGATTGCTTACTTGATCGAAGGATTGCCGCAGGGTCGAGGGTTCCACTTCGGCGTGGAACTCAACTTCTCGGGGATGCCCGCCGGCATCGACGACCGCTACTTCTTCGGGGACGAGGGAAGCCGCCTCGGCCATCTGGGCCAGCGGCTCAACCTCAAGGACGTCCGCGAGGTGGGGCTCGCCGACGAGTGGCTGGGACTCAGCGTGCGGCTGGCGTCGAATCGTCCGACGCACATCTGGACATTTCCCATCGAAACGGTCAGCCAGTCCGAGGGCGGCTTCGAGCTGGTTCACCAGTCCACCGTCGTGCAGCCGCACTGGCGCGTGACCGGAGATCAGGACGGCCGCTGGAGCGCCGTGATGCACCTGACGCTCGACACCGCCCAGGCCGAATCCCGCCAAGACCGCTACGCCGAAGCGGCGGCGTCGTAGCGGCGATTGCGAGATTCCTACTCCTCGCCCCGCTTGTCTCGGCGGAACACGGCGACCACGTCCTCGGCCGGCACGACGAAGAGTTGGTTGTCGGCTTCGAAGTCCACGGGGATCGCGTTCTTGGGGTGGAAGAGGATCTTGTCGTACTGCCGCAAGGGAATGTCCGGGTCGTTCTCCACTTGCGTCGAAATCGCCACGATTCGGCCTGTGATGGTGGGAATCTCCGACTCATCCGGCAGCGCAATGCCCCCCTTCGTTTCCCGCTTGGGATCGTCCTTGCGCACCAAGACCCGCGCGCCGATCGGCTCCACGTACTCCATAACCTTCGCTCGCGTCTTCGCCATGAACCTGAATCAGCGCCCACCGCCATCGGGCGGGATAGGAAGGAAAGCCCCGGCGCCCCCAACTCAACGACTTCAAGGTAGTCATTTTCCCGCTAAATCACAATGCGGCGCCCGTTCGCAAGCCCCGGCTGAAGCGTTTTCAACGAGATTTTACGCGGGCTTGCTCGCCGTGAGGGGTTGTGGCAAAATGCTGGGTTTCCCAAACTATCTACGCGCCAGGAATGTAGTTCCGATGTCGGATGTCTTGCACGTTGAGGTTCGGCCGGAGCGCGGCACCCGGGCCGCCCGGAAGATGCGGGCCATAGGTCGGATTCCCGCGGTATTGTACGGCCACGGCGAAGAGAGTATTTCGCTCTCGATTGCGCACGAGGAGATCGAGTCGGCGGTGCGCCACCGCAGCCACCTGGTGAATCTGGAGGGGAGCGTCACCGAGAGCGCCCTCATCCAGTCCCTGCAGTGGGACACGTTCGGGGTGGAGATTCTGCACGTGGACCTGTACCGCGTCCGCAAGGGGGAGACGCATGAGGCGACGGTTGCGGTTCGGCTCCGCGGCGACGCCCCCGGCGCCAAGGAAGGGGGAATCGTGCAGCAGGTGCTGCACGAGGTGGAGATCATGTGCCCCGTGGAGTCGATTCCCGACCTGTTCGAGGTCAACATCAACGAGGTCCACATCGACGATGAGATCACAGTCAGCATCTTAGAACTGCCGCAGGGCGCCAGCCTGATCACGCCGGAAGAGGAAGTGATCGTCCGCTGCGTGGACGCCGCGAAGATGGCCGCGCCCGTGGAGGAGGAGGAAGAGGCCGTGGCGGGAGAGTCAGAGCCCGAGATCATCCGCCGCAAGGAGGAAGAGGAGGAAGGCGAGGGCGAAGGCGAGTAACCGCGCCGCCGCGGAAGGTTGGCTGCTGGCATGAAGTTAATCGTGGGGCTGGGAAATCCCGGCCGCAAATACGCCGGCACACGGCACAACGTCGGATATGAGGTGCTGGCCGAGTTGGCGCGCCGCCACGGTCAAAGCTCGCCGAAAGCGAAGTTTCAAGGCGAGGTGGTGGAGGCGGCGATCGGCGCGGAACGGGCCCTCCTGCTGACGCCGCTGACGTACATGAACCTGAGCGGCGCCAGCGTGCAGCCCGCCCGGGATTTTTATAAACTGGAGAATAGTGACATTCTGGTCGTGTGCGACGACTTCAACCTCCCGCTGGGGAAGTTGCGGACTCGCCGCAAAGGCTCGGCCGGAGGTCAAAAGGGTTTGGCCGATATCATCCGGCGGTTGGGGGACGACGAAGTGGCCCGGCTGCGGATCGGCATCGGCTCGCCCGACGAACACCGCGCCGCCGCCGACTTCGTCCTGAGCCGCTTCACCGCGGATGAGGCGGAGGCGGTCAAGCAGACGATTACACGGGCCGCAGACGCCGCGGCGGTTTGGGCGACCGACGGCGTCGAGGCGTGCATGAACCGCTTCAATGCGGACAATCCCTAGCATTTTGGCACACCGATACATTCGCGATTAAGGAGAGTGATCTTGGCGGCAACCGTCTATGAATGTTTGTTCTTGCTGGATTCGAATCGATTCGCCCGCGACCCGCACGGCCTGCCGCAGCAGATCAACGGGTTAATCGAGGGGATCGACGGAGAGATTCTCGTCTCCCGCCTGTGGGCGGAGCAGAAGTTGGCGTATACGGTCAAGGGGCACAAGAAGGGGGTCTATTGGCTGACCTACTTTCGCGCCGACAGCCAGCGGATCAATGAGCTGAACCGCGCCTGCCAGTTGAACGAGAGCGTCTTGCGGCACCTTGCATTGAAGGTGGATCCCCGTCTGGTCGATGCCCTCGTGGCGCATGCGACGGGACAGGCGACGGAGGAGGAAACCGAGGAGGCGGCTGAAGGGGAGCCGGTTGCGGCCGGTTAGGATCCTCACAAACCCGAAACGTAAGCGAGGGTGGGTGATTCGCTCCTCGCTTACGCTTCGGGTTAATGTCGATGCTTGTCAGCGTCGGTGGAGTTTGTTAGGATACGCTTGTTCACTTTTTGTATCCGCCTTGCGACTGGGAGATTTTGCCATGTCCGCCAGTTACAACCGCGTCGTCATCATGGGGAACCTCACGGCCGACATCGATCTGCGGTACACCAATACCAACACCGCCGTGACCGACGTGACGGTGGCGATCAACGACCGCCGCAAGTCGGCCTCCGGCGAATGGGTGGAGGAAACGGTCTTCGTCGATGTTACGCTCTGGGGCCGCACGGCCGAAGTCGCCAGCGAGTACCTCAGCAAAGGCTCGCCCGTCTTCATCGAAGGCCGTTTGAAGCTCGACCGGTGGGAAACGGACGGTCAAAAGCGATCCAAGCTCCGCGTGGTGTGCGAGAAGATGCAGATGGTCGGCGGCCGCGGGGAAGGAGGCGGGGGCGGGCCGCGATCCTCCCGTCCGCAGCAGCAGCGGCCGCAGTATGACGAGTCGGAATACAGTCAGCCGGTCGAGGACGTGGCGCCCTCGGGCCGCAGCGAGGGTCCGCAGGACGACATCCCCTTTTAATGGCAATCCACTTTTTCACCTACGATTTCGTTCCATGCCCAACGCGAAGACATCCAAAAAGCACGGCGGACTTTATAAACGCCTCCCGAAAGGTCCCAATGGCGGCATTCAACTCCTGTTGATCCAGTCGGTGAGCCACTTGGGCAAGCAGGGGGACGTGGTCGAAGTGCGTCCCGGCTACGCCTACAACTATCTCTTGCCGCAGGGTCTGGCGACGATCGCCTCGGACCATCACCTGCGGATGATCGAGAAGCACAAGAGCCGGCTGGCGGAGATCGAGAAGTCGCGGCTGGCCGACCTCCGCCACCTGGCGAAAGAGCTGGAGCGGCAAAGCCTCACGATTGAGGCCAACGCCAATGATGAAGGGCATCTCTATGGCAGCGTCGCCGCGCCGGAGATCACCGCCGCCCTGAAGCAGAACAACTTCCACATCACCAACGACCAGGTGCGGCTGGAAGGCCCGCTCAAGGAGCTCGGCCTCTACACCGTGAAAATCCACCTGCATCCCCAGGTGGACGCCGAGTTGAAGGTCTGGGTGGTGCCGACGGTTTCGGAAGAGGCGGAAGTGACGCCGCTGCCCAGGAACGAAGGAACCAGGCCAGCGGCGAGAAAGTAGCGATTTCGCAATCTCCGCATCGGCTACGCGTGGTGAAGCGCCTCATAGGCGGCGATTTTGTCTTCGTGCTGAAGCGTCAGCGCGATGTCGTCCAGGCCGTTGAGGAGGTTGTGACGGCGGAAGTCATCCACCTCGAACGTGGCCGAGAAGCCGTGG
>JAHWKS010000441.1 GCA_019347795.1 Planctomycetota bacterium
GCCCCAGTCTACGACGATCTTTTCGGCGCCGGGGGTCAGCTTGCGGACCTTCTCGGCGATGGCAGCCCGCTCGGCCGGCGTCGCATTGGGGAGCTTCGCCTTCCACTTCTCCAGCTTCTGCCGGCGGTGGCGGCGACGTTTAATTTCCTTTTTCCGTTCACTGAGGCTCACAGGGACAAATCTCCGAATCGAAGGCGCACAAAACCGCCGCCGAAGGGCGGCGCAAACCGAGAGTGAGAAGCACTTTAGCACGCGATATGGACGCCGTCAACCGCGCCGGCGCTCTGCGAATGAACGACCTCTCGCGGAGTGAACGGCGACGATGATCCGCCCGCTACTCGGGCTCTGCCCGCTTCTCGAGAATCACCTGGTTGCCCATCTCGTTGAACTCGACGCGCGTCATGAAGTTGCGCATCAGCATGATGCCTCGGCCGCCGGGCCGGTCGAGATTTTCATCGGCGGTGGGGTCCGGCACGTCGCCGGGATCGAATCCGTCTCCCTCGTCGGCAATCCGGGCGTAGAAGTGGTGGTCGTTAAGGCGGAACTCGACGTGGACCTGCTTCCCTGCGTCTTCATGATTGCCGTGCTTGATGGCGTTCACGAGCGCTTCTTCCACCGCCAGGTTAATGCCGAACAGCTCGGGCTGAATCCACTCGCACTGCTCCAGACGCTCCATGAGCTCCAGCACCACCTCGGCGCCGGCTTCCGTGTTGCTGGGTATCGAGCGCTCCAATGTCCAATGTACGCCATTCTGCGTCATGACCGAATTCCGCCAAGAACCGGGTATCCGCGGCCCAGTGTACTTGAGGTGCTAAGGTAACACTACGGGGCATCAGGGAATAGCCTTTCCCCCCGTTTTGGCTATCTCTGAGTTCAAGCGCCGCTGCGCCTCCGCCACAAGCGGCTCGGCCCATTCCCGATCTGGGTAGAGAGCAACAACGCCGCGCCAGATTTCCTGCGCCGCCGCGGGATCGGTCTCCCACAGCTCCTCTGCGACGGCCAAACGCTTCTTGAGGGCCGTGCGATTGTCTTCCGACGATCGCTCCACGCTTTGCCGCAACCGCTCGAGTTGCTTTTTCGCCAACTCGACGCAGGCCGCCGCGGCGTCATCCTGCTCGGGCGCCGTTCCAAACACCGCAATCAACGACGCGAGCTGCTCGGCCGCAAGCTGAGGATCGGTGCGGGCGGTTTGCATCGCCTTCAAGTAGGTCCGTTCCACCAGCGTCATGCCGTCGCCGAGACGCGAGCCGCGGGCGCGCCGCTCCATCACGCGCTCCAGGCGGACCACTTCCGCCTCCTGGCGGAATGCGTCGATTTCGCTCACTCGGGCATCGCCGGGAAAGCGGGCCAGGAACTCGGCGATCCCGTCATCCGCCGCCGAGGCGTCTCGCTCCTCGACAGTCTGCAGGATCGTTTCGTAGAGCTGGTCGGCCGAGGGAGGCCGCGACGCGTACCAGCCGAAAAGCATGAAGGCGACGATCGCCGTCGCGGCGCCCGCCAGTTTGATCCAGCCGAAACTTTCTTCTTCGCCGAGGGGGGCTTCGCCCTCGAGCTTGCCCAGCTCCTCCTGCGATACGGTGGTGAAGCGGCTCGCGGGCGCTTCCGGCTCGTCCTCCTCCTCCTCCTCCGCAGCCGACGGCGGAGCGGTGTGGACGACGGTTTCCTCCTGATTGCCGGTGGCGTGCATCCGCGGCTCGGCGTCCACGAGCGACGTCGGCTGGACCGCTGAGAGTTCCGGCGCCAGGTCGGGAGTGGAGGGGACCTTCGTCGCCAGCGTGAACTCGTCGCTGGGCGATTCCTCTTCGCCGAGCGGATCGGGATCAATGATTGTCTGCGGCTCGGAATGCGCCATCGTCTGCAGCAGGTTGGTCAGCGCCAGCGGCGTGGGGATGCGCTTCTTCGGGTCTTTCTCCAAGAGTCGCCCGATGATGTTCTCCAGCTCAACCGGCGTAGTCGGAGCGAAGCGGCCCACCAGCGGCGCCTCGCTGAAGCGAACCTGGTGAATGATGTCGGGAACGGCCCGGCCCTGGAACGGCGGCCGGCCCGCCAAGAGGCAAAACAGCGTGCCCCCCAGGCTGTACAGGTCGCTGCGGTGCGTGACCCCTTCGCCCGCCGCCTGCTCGGGCGCCATGTAATCGACGGTGCCCACGACGCCGCCGGCCGCGGTCAACTCGGCGCCGCCGAACAGCTTCGCAATGCCGAAGTCGGAGAGCAGGATCCGCCCGTCGTCGCCGCGCAAGAGATTCGCCGGTTTCAGGTCGCGGTGGATGATTCCTCGATCATGGGCGTGCTTGAGCGCTTTGCAGACGTCCAACCCGATGGCGATCACCTCCCGCCAGTCGAAGTGGCGCCCCTTGCGGACCTCGACCTCGAGGTTGTCCCCCTCGATCAACTGCATCGCGTAGAAGAGCGTCCCCTCCTCCTCGCCGAACCCGTAGAGCTGGACGATGTTGGGGTGCCGCAGCTTCTTGAGCGTGTCGATCTCCGCCGCAAACCGCCCGCGGAAGTTCCGCTCGGTGGCGAAGGCGGGAGCGAGCACCTTGACGGCAGCCCGCTCGCCCGTCTCCTTGTTGAGGCCCACGTACACCGCCCCCATGCCGCCGCGCCCCAGCGGCCGCTCGATGCGATACGGACCGAGTTTTTCCGGCTGTTTCATGCCGCCATTATAAGCGATGCGATGGGAAGGTGGGGCCGACGGTTATATTCCTGGGTCGTCGGGCGCATGTATCCGTTCGGCCCAAAAGCACCGATAAACATCAAGATGATGAGCGACAAAACGCTCCATGGCGGGGACATCGGCGAGACGGCGTAAAGGCGCGGCGTCAGCGCAAAAACGATTCCCAAGCCAGTCACCACGAAAAGCAGGCCCGCTATTGAGAAGCGGTGGCTCGCGCCCTGATCCATTGGCCTCATGACTGATCACCGCAGTTTGGAGCATGTTCGGTAGAGTCTGCGGTTTCCGAGGTGCAACGAATTCCAGGTCTACGGGTGTTTACGGAGGGATCGCAGGGGCAGAGTAAGCAAAAACTCTGGCTGAGCAAGGTCTGGATGCAACAGGTTTTCAATACCGATTGCCGACTCCTGATCCCGATTCCGATATACTAACATAAAACGCTTCACCCTTCCCCATCCACGAGCCCGCCGTGCCGTCGCGAAATTTGTTGGTCATCTTGGTGGCCGGGGTCGTTTCGATCGCTTGTTACGCCAAGGCGGAACGGAACCGATATGTCTCCGTCCTGGCCGAGGCGATGAGCCTCGTGGAGCACAATTTCCTGGAGCCGGTTGACGAGCGGACGCTCTTCCAAGGCGCCATGGACGGCATGGTCGGCAGCCTGGGGGATCAATACTCCAGCTACATCCCCCCCAGCGATTTCGGCGAATTCCAAGAGAGCCTCGACCAGCAGTTCGGCGGCGTGGGGATCGTCGTCGAGATGCATCCCGAGACGAAGCTCCTCACCGTGATGAGCCCCCTGGTCAATACGCCCGCGTACGCCGCGGGCCTTCGCTCGGGAGACGTGATCCTGGAGATCGACGGGCAGTCCACCCGCGACATGGCGATGAGCGACGCCGTCGCGGTGATGCGCGGCAAGCCCGGGAGCGAGGTGGCGCTTACGGTGCGCCGCCCGCAGGCCGAGGCGCCGCTGGAGTTCCGCCTCCAACGCGCAATCATCCCCGTGGAATCGGTGCTGGGAGACACGCGGCAGCCGGACGGATCGTGGAATTACTTTCTGGAGGAGAACCCGCGGATCGGCTACATCCGCATGATGACTTTCGGCGACCACACCGTCGAAGAATTGTTCAAGGCGCTCCGCCAGTACGAGAAGCACGAGATCGACGCCTTAATCCTCGACCTTCGCGACAACGCCGGCGGCTATCTCAATGCGGCCATTGACGTGAGCAATATGCTCATCGACACGGGGCGGATCGTCAGCACCCGCGGACGGGACGGCGCCGTGCGGGCTTCGTACGAGGCGAGCCCGTCCAAGACTCAGTTCCCGCGGGACAAGCCGATGGCGGTGCTGGTGAACGGCTACACCGCCAGCGCCGCCGAGATCGTCGCCGCCTGCCTTCAGGATCACGGGCGGGCGGTCGTCGTCGGCATGCGCTCGTGGGGAAAGGGGACCGTCCAGAACGTAATTCCGATAGAAGGGGGCGACAGCGCGCTGAAGCTCACCACCGCCAGCTACTGGCGCCCCAGCGGCAAGAACATCCATCGCGGCAAAGACGTGGGCGAAGACGGCGACTGGGGCGTGCGCCCCGACCCCGGCTTCGTGATTCCCCTGAGCGAGCAGGCGGCGGAAAAGATCCACCACTTCCGCCGGCAGCGCGATATCGTCCTCCGCCTCGGGGAAGAGCCTCCTCCCTACGAATTCCGCATCACGCAGCCCGACGACGGAACCGACGCGCCCGATCCCGAGGACGACGGCGACGCGGAAACTTCCCAACCGAAGCCGCCGCCCGGCCAGGCCGACGCGATCGAGAAATGGAGCGACGACCCCCAACTCCGCCGCGCCGTCGAACATCTTCAAGAGCAGATCGAAACTAAGGAGCTGGCTGCCCGGAAGGCGTAGAGTTTACCAAGTCGGCAGGCAGCAGAGTTTCCCCACCGAGCGTGCCTCGGTGGCGATAGGGCTTCTGCTCCAGAGCTAACTCAGCCACTTCGCCGTGGCGCCCCAGCGGCCTTGGAAGACGATCTCCGAGAGCGGCTTGCGGGGGCGGGGCGACTGATCGCGTTCGCCGAGTTTTTGCTCTTCGGCCAAGGCGGGGTCGCCGGCGTAGCCGAGGGCGATGCCCGTGTAGGGGTCGTGCGTGTCGGGAATCTGGTAGGCCGCTTTGGCCTTTGCCAGCTCCACGCCCGCCATCTGATGGACGGCCAGGCCGAGGGCGGTCGCCTGGACGGTGAAGTTGCCGGCCGCCAGACCGACGTCGTGCTCCGCCACGCGGTTGGGCTTATTGTTGCGTTGGAAAGTGCGGCACACGACGGTCAGCAGCAACACGCCGGCGTTTTTCGCCCAGGCCTGATTGGCCTCGACCAGGAAGCCGAGCATTTCGGCGAACTCCTCCGGCTCTTCGCGGCGGGCCACCAGGAACGTCCACGGCTGCTCGTTATAGCTCGAAGCCGCCCAGCGAGCCGCCTCCAAGCACGACTTGAGCTTCTCCTCTTCGACCGGCCGCGGATTGAAGACGTAAGGACTCCAACGCTGCGCGAGGACATCCAGCGTCGGGTGGTCGAGCTCCGCATGTTTGGCGGGTTGGGGCATCATTCGTCTCCGCTCGCCTCAACGGTCGTCTCCGAGATTAAAGGGGCCATCCGAGATTAAAGGGGCCAGGAGCATAAAGCGAGTCATTTTTGTCGCAAGGGAACCTTAGTGGACCTCCGCTGGCGCTCTGGCCTCCACGGTTACTACGACTCCTTTGAAGGCGGGGGTCTTGGACTGGGGATCGGCGTGACGCGGGACCAGCACGTTCGCCTCGGGATAGTACATTAAGGCGTTGCCGGGCCGAATCTGTGGGAAGGAGCGGGCGAGAATGTTCGAGAGCGAGCCGGTATCGTTCCGCACGGTCACGCGCTGATCCTCTTGGAGGCGGAACCGGGCCATGTCTTCCGGGTGGAGGAGGATCACATCGCGGCGGTCCTGGCCCCGGTAGA
>JAHWKS010000001.1 GCA_019347795.1 Planctomycetota bacterium
ACGCCGAGCACCCCGCGCCGACCCGGCCCCAGCCGACCCACCCGCAGGCCGCGGCGCTGGCCCGCGGGCCCTTCACCGACGAGGCCTACCGCCTGGCGGCCGAGTCGGGGCAGGACGCCTACGGCGACGAGGCGGTGCAGGCGCTGCTCAAGCGGATGGAGGACGATCGCGAAAGGCTGGTCGTAATCCTGGCCGGCTATCCGGCGCCGATCGAGCGGCTGTTGCAGAGCAATCCCGGCTTGTCTTCGCGGTTCAACCGCCGGCTGGCCTTCGACGACTATCGCCCCGCGGAGATGGGACGCATCTTCGCTGTCATGTGCGACCGCAACCACTACGAGACGCCGGTCCTGACGCGGGCCCGGCTCCTGCTCGGGTTCCGGCGTCTCTACCAGCATCGCGACGAGCACTTCGGCAACGGCCGACTGGTGCGGAACGTCTTTGAAGAGGCGATCCGCCGGATGGCCAACCGCATCGCGCAGGTCGATAAGCTGACCAAGGAGCTGCTCACGGTGCTGGAGGCGGACGACGTCGCCATGCCGGGCGTGCCGGCGGATGTCTGGAGCAACCTGGATGATCCGCAGCGGCGGTACTCGATCGACTGCCCCTCCTGCGGCGACGCCAGCACGCTGGCCCAGGAGCACCTCGGCCGCCGCGTCCGCTGCCGCAAGTGCGACCACCGCTTCACCGCCGACTGGGGCGAGCCGCAGGGGTAAAAGTGGCCGCTATCGGCGGAAGGGTTTTCTGCTACACTACGTCGTTGAGCCATTTCTCGCCGGCCTCCGGCGATCCCACCATCCTGCTCCCGCCTCCTACCGCGCATGCGATCTTTTCCTCTGATCTTGTTCGGCATTGCGATGACGGTCCTCTCGTGGGGACTTTACGGCAACGTGCTTCATAAGGGGCAGCACGATTTGCAGGGACGGCTGAAGCCGCTCATTTGCGTCGGACTGGCGTACTTCATCATCGCCATCATCGTGCCCACGGCGGCGCTGGCGGCGCAGGGCAAGCTCCGGGGACAATGGACCATGTCCGGCATCTTCTGGAGCATGGCCGGCGGGGCGGCGGGGGCTCTGGGAGCGTTGGGACTCATCCTGGCTTTGGCGTCCGGCGGACATCCAATTTACGTGATGCCGCTGGTGTTCGGCGGCGCCCCGGTCGTGAACACGCTGGTGGCGGTGAGTGTGGGTCGCATGTGGCGGCATCTGAACCCGGTGTTTGTTTCCGGGCTGATTCTCGTGATTGTCGGCGCCGTGGCGGTGCTGGTGTTCCAGCCGGGGAGCGGGCCGCAGGCGGCCTCGGGGCCGCCGCTCTCGCAGATCCCGCTGATTCTCGGCGGCGTGGGGCTGACGGTTCTATGCTGGGGCGCCTACGGCAACGTGCTGCACAAGGGACAGCACGACCTGGGCGGAAGCCGGCTCAAGCCGCTGATTTGCGTCGGCTTCGCCTACTTCTTCATCGCCATTCTGGCGCCGACGGCGCTGTTGGCGGCTCAGGGCGCCTTGACCGAAGCCTGGACCGTCTCGGGAATCGGCTGGAGCATGGGAGGCGGCGCCGCGGGGGCGTTTGGCGCCTTGGGCGTGATCCTGGCCATGTCGTCCGGCGGCCGGCCGATCTACGTGATGCCGCTCGTGTTCGGCGGCGCCCCCGTCGTGAACACGCTCACGGCCATGTACGTGAAAGGGACTTTGAGCGATATCAGTCCGATGTTCTTCGCCGGGCTGATCCTGGTGGCGGTCGGCGCCGTGGTGGTGCTGGTCTTCCAGCCCCGGCCGGCAAAAAAGCCGGGCAAGCCGGGACCGCAGAAGCCGGCGCTCGCGGCCGAAGGCAAGCCCGCCAAAGAGCCGGCGACATAAGGCGGAGGAGCATCATCCATGACGCCCGCCGACGCCATGCTTCGCCTCGACACGCTTTTTTCGCACGTGTGGATGGTGCGCGCCTTCCTCAAGCGCGCGGACGAGACCGAGGAAGATGACGAACTGGCCGAAGTGGCCCGCACGCTCTACGATGTAATGTTGGCCCTGGGGGGCCCGCTCAAGAACAACGACGCGGCCGCGTACCTCAAGCAGGCCCAGAAGAAATACAAGAAGCTCCGGCAGGCGACGGAACTGTTCGCGGAGATCCAGCCCGAGATCTCGGGCCACACGAACTTCCAGATGGCCGCCCGATCCCTGACCGCCGCGGTCCAGGAAATCGGCGACATCCTCGCCGCAATCAACCGTTAAGCGGCGGGGCCTGTCCCGCGCAGGCCGACGCCGCCGTCCTCGCAACACCGTTCATCTTTTGCCGCATGACTATCACCGACGACTTCCGCAACCGATTGGAAACCTTCGAGAACCAGTTTCCTGATCGCGACTACGAAATCGAGATCGTCTGCCCCGAGTTCACCTCGGTCTGCCCCAAGACAGGCCAGCCCGACTTCGGCACACTCACCTTCACCTACACGCCCGACCGCAAGTGCGTGGAGTTGAAGAGCCTGAAGCTCTACCTGCAATGCTTCCGCAACGAGGGCATCTTCTACGAGCACGTCACCAACCGCATCCTGGACGACCTGGTCGCCATCCTCTCCCCCCGCCGCATGAAGCTCACGGCCGACTTCCGCCCCCGCGGCGGCATCACCACCCGCGTCACGGCCACGTACCCTCAATAATCCAAACTCGCGCCCCGTGGCCTGGATGGCCTGGCCGCAGGGAACTCCGCACACCACGGCCGGACGAGGCGCCTTGCATTCCTGACAGGAACGATCTTCGCCGGATTGAAAGCGAACGATGGCCGCTCCAAATCCGATGATGGACGATGAGAGCGGAAGCGGCGCGCAGCCGCGGCTCGTCCGCCGGCCGGTCGAGCGGACGATCTTTGAACTTCATGCTGCGGGGCTCATCGACGCGGCGGCTCGAGACGAGGCGCTCATGATCCTCGCTCCCGCGCGTCATTGGTGGCGGTGGGCCAGCCGGGCATTGCTGTTTATCGGCGCCGCGCTGGTGCTGGCGGGAATCGTGTTCTTTTTCGCCCATAATTGGGCGCGTATGTCGTCGGTCGTCAAGTTCGGCGTGATCGAGGCCGGCTTATGGACGTGCGCCATCGCTGCGCTGCGTCAGGGGCTGGACCGCCTGAGTGGGAAAGTTCTGCTATTGTGCGCGAGCATGCTGGTTGGCGTGCTGCTGGCCGTCTACGGGCAGGTCTACCAGACCGGCGCCGACGCCTTCGAGAACTACGCTCTGTGGGCGCTGCTCATCCTGCCGTGGGTAATATTGGCCAGATTCGGCGCCCTGTGGGTGCTTTGGCTGACGGTCGCCAATGCGGCGCTGATCCTGTTCTGGCTCCAGGTCGATCCGCCGGAGGATTTCGGCTTCTTTTATGGACTGTTTTTGCTCCTGTCGGCGCTAAACGCACTGGCGCTTGCGGGGCGCGAATATGGGGCGGCCCGAAAGTGGGAATGGCTGGAGGGAACTTGGATCCGCCATCTCGTATGGCTTTCGATCCTGGTGTATCTGACGGTCCCTGCGGTGGCGTTCATCCTGGAGCCGGAGATCGGCAACGGCTCTCTAGCCGGTCTGATCGCACTGGGCGCGGCGCTGCCGGCCGGGCTTTTCTATTTCCGCCGCAAGGCGCCCGACTTCGGCTGTCTGGCGTTCGCCGTCGGCACGGTCTGGCTTGTATTGCTGACCTTCATCGGCAAGTTGACATTCGAGACTTCGCACGAGGCTCTTGCGTTTCTTCTCTTCGGGCTGGTTGTGCTGGGCGTGTCGAGCGCCGCGGCGTTTTACTTGCGCGGTCTGGCTAAGGCGATGAATCATGCAGACGGCGGATGAGCGACTCACGCTGCGCGAACTGCTCGGCCGGCTTCAACAGCGAGGGCTGCTGGATGCGGACCAGGCTTCCGCGATTGCCGAGCACCAGGCGTGGCGAATCGGATCGTCCGGCGAGCCGTGGTTCGTCCACGCCTTGTTGGCGGCCGGCGCCTGGGTGGCGGCGATTTGCTTTATCGTGTGCCTGGGCATCGCCGACCTCCTGGACGACGAAGCGTTCTCGCTGCTCGGCTGGGGCGCCGCCTTTCTGACGGGGGCGACGGTCCTGCGATACTTCGCGAATCACGTTTTTCCCGTGCAACTGGCGCTGGCGGTGAGCCTCGCCGGGCACGGCTTCGTGCTGACCGGGGCGGGAGAGTTGGCGGACCACGTGGCGGGCGTGGCCGTCGCGGCGGTGCTGCTGTGCATCCTTCTCTATCCGCTGTATCGCGACGCGCTGCACCGTTTCCTGTCGTGCCTCTTGGCCTCCGGTTGCGTGACGGCGTGGCTCGTGATGGACGGCGTGGCCGAAGTGGTCCACGTGACGATCCTGGGCAAGATCGTCACCGTCGGCCTGGCGTTCATGTACCGCAGCGACTTTTCGTGGCTCCGGCCGCTGGGTTATGCGATGGCCCTCTCGATCCCCGCTAACCTGTTCCTCGTGCTGCTGCCTGAAGACACGGTCGCCGTGCACTGGTGGCCCGCGAATGTGGTGCTGACCGCATCGCTGATCTGGCTTTACCAGTGGGCGGCCGGCGGCTGGGACCGGTTCCGCGAAGAGCCGCTGGTCGTGGCGGTCGTCGCCACGGTCTGTTTGGCGGCGGTCACCACGCCGGGCGTGCTGGCGGCGGTCGGCTTGCTGGTGTTGGGCTACGCCCGCCGCGATCCGTATGTGCTGGGAATGGGAACGGCGTTCTTTCCCGCGTTTATCGTTGTCTTCTATTATGAAATGGAGACGGACCTGCTCGCGAAGTCGTGGATCTTGATGGCCAGCGGCGCCGTGCTGCTGGCGGCTCGGTGGTATCTGGGCCGCCGCGGCTGGGCGGTCGAGTAGAAGCGAGGAGAGAACGTGATGAAGACGTTTGCTTTCTGGGTTGCCACCTTGGCGATTTTCGGCGTGACCAACGGGATGATCGCCCGCAAAGAGGCGGCGATCCGCACCGGCCTGACGATGTACCTGGAGCTGGCGCCGCGCGACCCCCGCTCGCTGATGCAGGGGGACTACATGGTCCTGAACCATGAGATTGAACGGGAGCCGCTCCCAGGCCGCGGCGATGCTCGTCGCGGGCGCCTGGTCGTGAGGTTGGACGAAAGCGGCGTGGCCCGCTTCGTGCGGATCCACCGCGGCGAGCCGCTCGCCCCGGACGAGCACTTGCTGCGGTTCCGCTGGCGCAACGGCCTGCGCGTGGGCGCCAATTCCTTCTTCTTCCAGGAAGGGCACGGGGCACGCTACGCGAACGCCAGATATGGGGAGTACAAGGTCGCCGAAACCGGCGAGAGCGTTCTGGTCGGGCTCCGCAACGCCGACCTCTCCCTCGCGGGTCCGCCGCCTGGGGGGCAGTGATCGATGTCTTTCATGGTCTGAGCGGACAGCGCGCCGATCTTCCGCACGAAGTCGTCTTTGGGAACCGTCACGAGAGCAGAAGCATTCACGACGGACGCCGCCCGTAATCCAGAATTGACCCAATCGACGTGCTTCCGGTCGATCAAGAGTTGAGTCGCTTCATGGGCGCGGCTGATGTTCGTCGTTATCTGAGCGACGATCGTGTTGTGCATCCGTGCGTTGTCATGGTCATTCTGAACCACGAGCGCGGGGCGTTTGCCGGCCTGCGGATAGGTGATGGAGAAATCCACCACAATCACGTCGCCCCTTCTGACCGCCTTCACGCTCATTCAGGCTCGACATCCTGATACAGAGTCGCGTCGTCGGGGCTTCCGTAGGAATCCCATGGCCGCATGACCGCGGGGTATGTGTCGCGAGGATCCAACTCCATGACCCGTTTCGCGTTGTCGTAGACTTCCCGGCTGAGCACCATATACTCCCGTCCCTCGACAGTGACTGCGACGGCTTCGCCGTGCTCTAGCGCCTGGATCTGATCGGGGGATAGGTTCATAGGATGCCTCCGCGTGTATTTTCCCATCATCCGCATTGGAGGGGCAAGTTGCTTCGCTGGTTCTGCTTTCCGGCGTGGCCGCCTAACCACCTGCGCTGGCTACGCCCCGGGGGCGATGGAAAATCGGGAAAAAAATATTCGCGGCCGTGACCAAACGTGTCACACGCCGTCGTAGAATCGTACCCGCACATCACCCTCGTCTCAACGATTACCACCACGGCGTGCGATGCCAACGCAACCTTTCTTTGCCCACTCGGTTCAAGGAGCCCCGACCTGGACATGGCAGACCCTGAGGGATCACCTGCGCAACGTGGGCAACCTCGCGCAAGGATTCGCGTCCGCCGCCCGACCTGAGGACAGTAGTTTTTCCCAGGCGGCGCTCTCAGCAGGTTTACTCCACGACCTGGGAAAATGCCGCGAGGATTTCCAGCAACCGATCCGCGGCCTCACATCGAAGCGCGTCGTGCATGCCCTTCACGGAGCGGAGTACCCAGCGTACGCCGCCAAACACGGGAGTTTGCCCCCCTGCAGCAAGGTAGCGCATTTTTGCGCTACCTTGCTGCAGGGGGGCTATATGCCAGATATAGTGGTGTTCCGTGTTCCAACCGCTCGGTCATTCGTTGCGGCGGACCGGGCACAGTTATCCGGAAGCCCACACGTCGCGCATCACTCGCCCCGCATCGCAGCACCCCCGCACCTGCCAACGGGACATCGATCCGCTTCCAGCCGCTCGCGATTGGCGAGGTTCGTCGTCGCCCGGAAAACCCAGTTCGCTGCCGTGCTGCGGCTCGCCTTTCGAGATGACATTTACGTTAAACTCCGGGATATGGTGACAATGAACGACGTTGAGTTTCAGAACGTTTTTCACCGATTGACGTATCATCGTCCCCTTTCCTGGCAGACGCGGCTCTTTCGTGATATTTCCTCGGGCGAAGTTCCCGGCATCATCGATTTGCCAACGGGACTCGGCAAGACGATGGTGATGGCTATCTGGCTGATCGCCCGCATGAAGCAGCCGGACAAGATTCCCACTCGGCTGATTTATGTTGTTGACCGCCGCACGGTTGTGGATCAGGCGACTGATCTTGCCACGAAACTGCGTGACAACTGTCACCAGAGTTTGGGCATTGACCCGCCCGCGATCTCCACGCTCCGAGGCCAACTTGCAGACAACCGCCAGTGGTCGCAGGATATATCACGGCCCGCGATCATCATTGGCACCGTGGACCTCATCGGTTCGGCATTGCTGTTTTCTGGCTACCGCTCCAGCTACAGACGCCGCCCGCTTGAAGCCGGCCTTCTCGGACAGGATTCGCTCCTGGTGCTGGATGAGGCCCACCTGTCCAAGCCATTTGAGAAACTGCTCGGAGCGATGGACCGATTCAACGAGTGTCGTGCAAATGCCTCTCCTGTGAAGCCGATGCGCCTCATCCGAATGTCGGCGACGGGCGGCAATTCGATCGCCCCGAAACCGCCATTCGCCTTGCAGTTCGATGCTCACGGAAATCTGACGAATGAAGATGCGAAAGACGAAACCGTCGTTGAGCGATTCGGCGCAAAGAAGCGATTGACTGTCACCACGCTCGGTGAGAAGGAGAAACTTATCGACAAGCTGGCAAATGCCGCGATTGAACTCGCGAGGCATCCAGAGGCCATTGGCAAACGAATTGCCGTCTTCGTAAAAAAGCCCAAGGACGCGAGGGCGGTTGCCAGATTAATTCGGGAACACGCGAGGAAAAGGGTCGACGAGACCGGATCGAAGCCCAAGATAGTCAAGAGCACACCTTACGCCGATTCTGTCGAAGTTCTTACTGGCACGATGCGCGGTCTTGAGCGCGACAAACTTGTTGAGAAGCCGGTCTTCAAAGACCGCTGGCTCCACGGCGATCTGCAACCAGATGATCCGGCAAATCAGTCACCCATTTTCCTCATCTCGACCAGTGCCGGCGAGGTCGGCTTCGATCTGAACGCCGATCATCTTGTCGGCGACGAGGCCCCGTTGGATTCATGGATTCAACGCCTGGGACGTGTCAATCGGCGCGGCATGGGAACGGCCGTCGTTCAACTGTTCGTCGAGTTGTCGACCAAGAAAACGAACGAAAGCGGAGCAGAACAGCATTCCTTTGCATCCGCGTCATCCAACGCGATCGACGTGCTGCAACGATTGCAAGAGGCGGAACGACTCGACACCGATCAGCGTCCAGAGACGATTTTCGATGCAAGCCCTCGCGCATTGCATAATTTGGCCAAGCCCGGCAATGCCCTGTCTCCTACGCCAACAACAGTCGAACTCACCGACATCCTGCTCGACGCTTGGAGCATGACCAGCATCACCGACCGCATGCCAGGTCGGCCTGAAGTCGGGCCGTGGCTGCGCGGCATCGACGATCAACTACCGCAAACCTCTATCGCTTGGCGGGCGGAGTTGGAGCTCCTGAAGCACCACCCTGACGCGACCGCAGCCTTGCAGCGCATCTTCGCCAAGCACCCGATTCGCCCGCACGAGACCATTTCGACAAACAGCTACCGCATCGTCGAATTCCTATCGCAGGCATGCAAACTGAAGGACCGGCCAGATAATCTGCCGAAGATGCGGGTCGCCATTCGGCTGTCGCGTGGCAAGATCATCCTCAGAACGATCGAGGCGTTGGCGAAAGACCCCGACATCCTCTTTGCCGAGCCGACGCTCATCTTCCCCGCTACCTTCGGCGGATTGGATGCCACCGGCATGCTCGACGCCGAGGGGATTCTCAAAGCGCCAAAAGCCGACGATCCGCCGACACGGTCGCTTGATGTCGCCGATCATCCCGGATACGAGCAGCGCGATGACGCTTCACCCCGCTTGCGATTGCTCATCCGCCGTGCGGACGATCGTCAATGGATAGCCGAGTCGATGCCCGGTGTTGCAATTTCGGAACGACTTCAGCTTGAGGCGACTTACTCCACGTCAACTCAATTGTTCGCCGACCTTCGAAAGAACGACCTTCGAATTCGCCTCGTTCAACCGATCGAACTTGATGACGAAGGCGACGCCGTTCGATCGCTGGTCATGCTTTCTCCGATCTCCAAGAAGAACAAGCCCGAAGATCAATCGCTCAACGACCATGTCGGCGCAGTGGAGTGCGAGGCAAGACGAATTGCCGACGCTTTGCGTTTGGAGGCGAATGATCCCGTTCGCATCGCCTTGCTGTTCGCCGCGCGGTGGCACGACGAGGGGAAGAAAGCCGACATCTGGCAACGATTTGTGTACGGCGATGCGGCCAACTACAAGGGCAAATCGTCCAAGACGCGCGATCCCAAGTCGTTGCTCGGCTACCGGCACGAGTTCGGCTCACTCCTGCGAATTCAGCACCCCGATCGGTGCGGCACGACCGGCTGCGTCTTGCCCACCGATCCCGATGCACACGAACTCGCCTTGCACTTGATCGCTACGCATCACGGCATGGGTCGCCCACATTTTCCATCCGCTGTTTACCGCGATTTCAATGACAGCGAGCGTGATGTCGTCCATACCGATTCCATCCGCCGGTTCGCGCGGCTCCAGCGCAAATACGGTTGGTGGTATCTGGCGTGGCTGGAAAACTTGCTGCGGTCTGCGGACGCGCTGGGCAGCGCCGATCAGGACGCCGAGGATGATCCCACTAATTCGGAAGGGGGTGCGGCATGACAAACGCTGAACCCGCTATTCAAATCCCCGTCGATCTGACCAACCCCGGCCAGTTCTTCGCCTGCTGCGGATTGCTCGAGCTCGCCGACCGGCTGTGGCCGAACGCGGAGATTGTCGGAGAGTTCAGCCGACCAACATTTGAGCGTTCGCAATTCAGCATCCTCAGCAAGTCCACCATCAGCACGCATGCGCTAATTACGGCACTCTGTAGTTCCACGCGAAGGCCGGTGGATCCTTATCGGCCAATCAAGAAAGACGGCAAGTTGGTGAACGACATCAGGAAGATAAAGCCAATTCGCATCGACGTCGCAAAGACCGTATCCCAACAATATGAACCGGTCACGCTGCGGCTCAGTTGGTGGCTAGATGAACTCGCCGGGCAGCAAGTCGATGATTTTAAGCTGTGGTCTGCCCACCCTTCGTCGAAAAGTCTCATCGACGATATGATTAACGCAATCAAAGTGGATGAGATACGCGAGGACAACCTCCTCGATTATTCCGTTGGCATGACGGGGCGGATTGGTCTTGATGTGCGGAGCAGTTGGAACGCCCTTGATGAAGGCTTCTCGCCCAACAATCAGAATCTGCCCGTCGAGACCTACCCCGCGACCGAATTGCTGGCTGCGGTAGGACTCCAGAATTTTGCGCCAATTAGCGAAGATAACGCATACGTCTATGTCCGCTGGAATTCACGACTGCCGCCTTCCGTAGCGCGAGCCGCAGTCTGTGGCTGCATCGCTCTTCCCGGTAGTACAAGATATCGCTTTCACATTGGGAAGCGTGGAAGGTTCAAATACTTCACAAGAGCTTCGAAGGTTGAAAGGACCAACAATGTCTGAAAACACGTCTAACCATGATGCACTCAATATCCTGCTCGGTCCTGATGGCCCAGTGGCCATCATCATAAAGCGGCCGCTTGAGCCAGTGGACAACGAGGAACCCGTCATCTTCCCGCCGACGTACCCCGTCACCAAGTGGAAGGGAAGGGTGCATACGATCCGCGACGGGGACTATCGCGTCTCGGTACAACTGCCGCCCGATTCCAAGAATGATAAGGACGGAAACAAGGATAGCCAGAAGCCAGGTTACCAGATCGATTATTTTCCAGACGGCACCAACATCTGCGAGATAGACAGCCCGCAGTCGCAGAGCAACCGCGTCGAACCGAAGTTCAAGGCGATCAAGGGCGGAAGCCTCGTTCCGCAAATCGAGATCCAAATCGGCAGCGACAAGAAGAACCTTCTGGAAATCGGTCATCGTGCCGGCGATGCCGCCGTTCGCATGTCGTCGATGGCTCCCGACTTTCATGACGCTTTCACTGCTGCGAAACGGAAGGACTTCTTCACTCTGGCGTCGCTCGCACCGACTTCGTTGGTGTTCGGCGTTTGGGACTCCCGATCCACCTACGTCAAACAGCAGCGAATCTTCAAGGCGTACATCCGCGCGAGCAACGTATTCGAGATGTCGCGTTCCGCACAGTTCACTCCGTCTACCAATTACGTTGACGCTGGAGCAATTGGAGGCGACGTCGAGAAGAAGGAAAGGGGGCCAACGGGTGAAGAAAGCAATCTTTCCCAAGAGGGCATGGTTCACGCCCTCAGCACCCAGACCGCCGGTGGCGTCAAGTTGACGGACAAGAGCCAACTTGTGCGGACAGTGAACGTCAACGTGGAAGCGATCCGGCAACTCGCCGCCGATGCGGCGCCGCTTCCCATACCCCAGGACGCGACAGATGAGCAGAGGCGCGAAATCGAAGATCGGAACAAGCAGCAGACGGCGGCAAAGAGAACCGCTGCCCTCCAGAAGTACATTCTCGGGCTCGCGCTCGTTGCAGCCATCGAGGAGCCGGAATTGAACCTGCGAGAGGGGTGTCACCTGCGGTTCAAAGACGGTGAAGCCAATCAGCCAACTTATAAACTTATCTACCGCTCGAAACCGTCTGACCCTTGGACCCTTGATCGCACTCAGATTCTCGATTCTGCCGAGAAAGCGAAGCAGGCCTTCTTCAAAGTGGCACAAATTGACGAGGACAAGATCGATCATCCCGACGTCAAATTCGAGAAAGGTGTTGCCGAGAACTTTCTGAGTCGCCCAAAGGGAGAACGCGACAAGATTCGGGTGTTCGGGCCGATTACAAAGACGAAGTTAGGGGAATTCGATGCAGCGAAGAAGAATCGCGAGCAGGCGGCTGATCCAAATGAGAAACTTCGCAAGCTCGCCGACGGGCTCAAGGTGAACAAGGCGGGCACAAAGCTCAATGATGCCCCCGTGAAGAAGTTGACTGAGTTTCTCGATAGCATCCAGCAAGGAGACGAGCTCAAGGCGACTGCAGTTCAGATCCGGAACGTGCTCGATGGCGACGACGACCCCGCAAAAAAAGTAACAAGAATCAAAGACCTCGTTTCCAGCGAAGACTCAGAGTCCGAGGAAAACGATGCGAGCACTGATGCCTCCGAAGAGCAGGAGGCGTCTGAATGACGTTCGTACAGCTAACCATCCAATTCCTCGACGAGCGGTATCACGGCTTGCTCGCCCGCAACGGTCCACCAGAGTGGCCACCGTCGCCGTATCGGTTGTTTTGTGCGCTGGTCGCTGGCGTGGCGAGACAGGGTGAATTAGATGGAGAAATTGCCCAAACGCTGCGCTGGCTGCAAGACCTGTGTCGAGACCAGCCACCGATAATCATCGCTCCGCGCTCCCGCGCGGGCAATGCGATTGTGCGATACGGGCCGGATAACGATGATAAGTTTCATAGAAACCCGGAGGCATGTCGCAGCGCCAAGCCGACAATACCGACGCTGATGCTGCTTGATGCAGATCAAAAACCCGAGGTGCATTACTTCTGGGATGTGCGGAAGAGAAACGAGGTGCCGCTTGATCGCCTTCGTGACGCCGCACGCAGTCTGACCACACTCGGCTGGGGAATTGACATGGCATTCGGTGATGCCAAATTGGCGTCTCTCGCTGAGATTCAGAGGTTGAAGGGAGTTCGCTGGTATCCCAAGCCAGGTCTACAGCGAGCTTTTGGGATGCTCCGCGTGCCTACTGCTGACAGTGATAGCGGCGACAACACTCATTGCGATTTGAAGTCTTGTTACCAGAGTGCAGTGAATCATCTTGAGCATGGCAAGGCTCGGAGACATATCGCCAAGCCGCGGGTATTCGACCGAGTTTTCTATGCCAGCATTGAGCGGCCGATTGGACGTCCCCACGCTGTATTCCGCCTGCTTGACGAAAACGACGACACGGTCGCCTACCCGCAATCAAGGCTCATCCATATCACCGGTATGGTGAGACATCTGGCGATTGAGCGCATGACGGCTAATCCGCCGCGAGACCTGCGAGGGCGAACTCCCGACCAATGGGTTGAGCAATACGTTGCCGGGCATCAGGATAATCCCGACAATGCGGACTCCCCGCACACGCAGTTCTCCTACATCCCGCTGCAGTCCATTGGAATGGAACACACCGACCCCGCGATCCGTCGCGTCATGATCGTCGCGCCGCTCGGCGTCCATATCTGGCTCGAACACCTCGCTCGTTATCTCGACGGGCAACTTCTCGAACCGCTCCCCGGCACACAGCTCCCTCCCGGAGTGCGGCTCGAACGCATCGCCAACAATCGGAGAGACGGCGTTCGCGACGCATATCTTCGTTCCTCATGTACATGGGCGACCGCGACGCCGGTCATACTGCCAGGGCACGATGATCACAAGCCGGCGAAGACGCGGAAACTTATTGAGAGGGCGTTGGCCCACTCGGGCCTCGATCAGCCCTGCGAGTTTGAGTGGAGCGCGTTCAGCCACTTCCGCAAGATGCTCGGCGCTCACAAGTACGTGCGCGACGACAGTGCGAAGGACGGCAAGCGGTTGATCAATTACATTCGTCCCGACCATCTGCTCGACCAGACCGCTGTCCACCTTCGTCTCACGTTTGAGCACGAAGTTCCTGGTCCGATCACACTCGGCGCCGGGCGGCATTGCGGATTCGGAGTAATGGCATCGGTTTCACCTACGTCTTGAGGATCCGCTGGCACGGTCGAGGCGTTGTCTCCGGGTTTCTGAGCCCCCCGGGATTGCCAAGCCCGCCTGCGCGGCTAATGAACGAAACGAAACCCGAATCGCTCCGCCACGTGTCCTCAATAATCCAAGCTCGCGCCCCCTTCGGCTTGGATGGCCTGGCCGGTGAGGAAGCTGGCGTCGTCGCTGGCGAGGAAGAGGGCGATGCGGCCGATCTCTTCGGACGTGGCCATTCGGCCGAAGACTTGTAAGGCGGCGACGCGCTGGAGGGCGGATTTGGGGTCGGGGAGCGTGGCGGCCCATTCGTGCATCATCGGCGTATCGACGTTGCCGGGAAGAATGGCGTTCACGCGGATGCCCTCGGGACCCAGCTCCACCGCCAGCGCCTTCGTCAGGCCGATCTGAGCCGCCTTGGTGCTGCAGTACGCCACCGCCTGGTCCTGCCCCAGGATGCCGACCATGGACGACATGTTGATGATCGTACCCTTCGTCTTCCGCAGGTGCGGCAGGGCGTGGCGGCAGCCGAGGAACGTCGAGGTGAAGTTGAGGCGGATCAGCCGATCGAGGTCCTCCAGCGACGTGTCCTCAATCCGCGTCGCGGGAGGATGCCAGCCGGCGTTGTTGATGATGCAGTCGAGCCGGCCGAACTCTTCGGCGGCGCGGTCGATGGCGGCGGTGAGTTGCTCGGGCTGCGAGACGTCGCATTGGAAAAAGATCGCCCGGCCGGGACCGCGAGCGGTCAACTCCGCAGCATATCGCTCCCCCGTCTCGCGACCGCGGGCGAGGATCGCCGCCAGCCCCCCTTCCTCACAGAATACCTTAGCGCATCCGGCGCCGATGCCCTTGCTGCCGCCGGTGACGATGACCGCTTTATCGTGAAATCGCATGGGCGTATCATACCCATCATTTCCGTATGCCGCTTGCGGCCAGCGCGCGGTCGGTGCGATTTTGCCGTGAAAGAGGTTTTTTCAGCTTTCATCTCGGAATCTGGTCGAATACAATCTTGTTTGCTTGGCTTGGTGAATGCGCGGACGCCGCGCTCGCTTTAACCCAGGGGACCTTTTTGCATGACGCGACACAACATCCATCGTGGCGACATCATTCGCATGGACGACGGAAAAAAGGGCCTGGTGGTTTCGGCGGCGGAAGACGGCTCGGTGCAGATCAAGACCGATTCAGGCATCATCATCTCGTCGGTTCCCGAAGAGATGCACTTGGGACCGCCGGAAGGCGCCGCGGATCGTCCGTGAGTTCTTCCCCATCGCTCTGTTTTCTGCCGGATCACCGCCGGCTTCTTCGGCGACGATCCCATCTTCCGTTGAACCACGCGATGGCATGCATCAGCGTCTCCTGATACATTACGGAGCAGGGATGAACCGACCGATTCCACTGTTCCGAGGTCGTCGCTCTGATGGACCTGCGTTGCTTGCTCGTCGCGTCGCTCACGCTGTTGTCGGCCGGTAAGGCGTGTGGTGAAGTGCGGGCGGACTATCTTGGCGACGTGAAGCCGCTGCTGAAGGCGAAGTGTTACGCCTGCCACGGAGCGCTGAAGCAAGAAGGCGGTCTGCGTCTGGACACGGCGGCGTCGGCGATTGCCGGCGGGGATAGCGGCGCCGCGATTTCGGCGGGCGACGCCGAGGGAAGCTTGCTCATCGAACGCGTAACGTCGGAGGATGAGTCGCTTCGCATGCCGCAGGAGGGGGCGGCGCTCTCGACCGAGGAGATTGAGATTCTCCGATACAGGATCAACGGCGGCGCGGCTGCGCCCGAGCATGAGTCGACCGATCGCGATCCGCGCGACCACTGGGCGTTCCGCCGACCGCAGCGTCCCGCGATTCCGCAGGTCGCGGGCGATCCACAAGAGAATCCCATCGACGCCTTCCTCGCCGCGGAGCGAGAGCGCCGCGGCCTCTCGCCGCAGCCGCCGCTGGAGCGATCGTTGCTTTTGCGCCGCGTGTATCTCGACCTGATCGGCCTGCCGCCGACGCGCGAGGAGCTGCGAGCGTTTCTCGCCGATGATTCGCCGGATGCGTATGAGCGCGTCGTCCGGCGGCTGCTCGACTCGCCGCAGCACGGCGAGCGTTGGGCGCGGCATTGGATGGACGTGTGGCGATACAGCGACTGGTACGGCCGGCGAATGGTTCCGGACGTGTGGAACAGCGCTCCGCAGATCTGGCGGTGGCGGGACTGGATCGTGCATTCGCTGAACCAGGACCGCGGCTACGACCGCATGATCCGCGAGATGCTGGCCGCCGATGAGATCGCTTCCGAGGACCACTCGGCGGCCGCGGCGACCGGCTACCTCATTCGCAACTGGTATGCGCTGAATCCCAACGACTGGATGCGGAACAACGTCGAGCACACGGGCAAGGCGTTCCTCGCGCTCACATTCAACTGCGCCCATTGTCACGATCACAAGTATGACCCGATTGCCCAGGAAGATTACTTCCGCCTGCGGGCGTACTTTGAGCCGATCGCGGTGCGACAGGACCGCGTGCCCGGCGAGGCCGACCCGGGGCCGTTCCAGGAGTATGACTACAGCGTATTGCGCAAGGTTCAGCGGCTGGGAATGGTGCGGATCTTCGACAAGAGTCCCGACGCGCCGACGTGGTTCTACACCGGCGGCGACGAGCGGAACCGCGTCACCGAGCGCGGCTCAATCCCGCCCGGCGTGCCGGCCTTCCTCGGGCCGGCGCCGGAGATTGAAGCGATCGAACTGCCGCCCGAGGTGTGGTATCCGGGGTTGCGGCCCGGCATCCAGAAGACGGTGCTCGCGGAGCGGCGCGATGCGGTCGCGGCAAGCGAGGCGGAATTGACCGCCGCGGAAGGGGACGAGTTGAAGGTCCAGCTTGCCGAAGCCAGGTTGGCCGCGGCGCAGGCGGAGTTGGCCGGCGTCGAAGCTCGCATCGCGGCCGATGAGGCGAAGCATCGCGGCGCCGGCGATCCGGATGTGCTCGCTCATATTGCGGCGCAGCGGGAGCGCGAGGCCGCGGTGAAATCGGCCGAAGCGAACGTGCTGGCAAGCCAACAGCGCTTGGCGGCGGCGGAAGCGAAGCCGGAGTCCGACGCCGATCGCGCTGGGCAGATCGAAGCCGCCGCCAAGCAACTCGCCGACGCCCGCGCCGCACTCGACAAAGCTCGCGCCGCGGAGGAGGAGAACTCGCAAATCGCAACCTATTCGGCTTTCAGCCCCACGTATCCCAAGACCAGCACCGGCCGACGGAAGGCGCTTGCCGAGTGGATCGCGAGCGAAGAAAACCCGCTTACCGCACGCGTCGCGGTGAATCACATCTGGATGCGGCACTTTCACGCGCCGCTGGTCGCCACGGTCTACGACTTCGGCCGCAACGGCGCCGCCCCTACGCATCCTGAGCTGCTCGATTGGCTCGCCGTCGAGTTCATGGAGTCCGGCTGGAGCATGAAGCGCCTGCACTACCTGATCGTCACCAGCCAGGCATATCGTATGACTTCGGCTAATGACGGTAGGGTGCGACAAGCGGTAGCGCAGTCCCACGCGGCGGTAAGCGATGATCCCGAGAACCGTTTCCTCTGGCGGATGAACGTCGGCCGGATGGAGGCGGAAGTGGTGCGCGACAGCCTGCTCTCCCTCGCCGGCCGGATGGACCTCACGATGGGCGGGCAGGAGCTGGAGAACAGCGAGGCGCTCGCCACGCATCGCCGCAGCCTGTACTACAGTTGTCATCCGGAGCTGGACGGCAAGAGCCAATTCGGCGCGCTCTTCGATGCCCCCGAGGCCAGCGGCTGCTATCGCCGCACCCGCACCGTCGTGCCGCAGCAAGCCCTCGCGCTCACCAACAGCGAACTCGTCCACGAGGTAAGCGACGCGATCGCCGCCGATGTCTGGAAGACGAGCGTGAAAGCGGAGAATCCTCGCGTCCAAGACTTCGTCTCGGCCGCGTATGAGCGGATTCTGTGCCGCCCGCCGTCCGCCGCCGAAATGCAGTTATGCCGAGAGTTTCTCGATCGGCAGGCGGAGTTAATCGCACAAAGCAATGCCGCGGACGCCGCAGCGCGAGCCCGGGAAAGCCTGGTGCGGGCTTTGTTGAACCACAACGACTTCATCGCGATACGTTGAAACCATGAATCCTGAACACGCCTGCTGTCATCGGCACGGCCGCCGCGCGTTTCTCGCGGACCTGGGAATGGGTTTTACTGGACTGGCGCTCGGCGCGATGCTCTCCGACGACGGCGTCGTGCGCGGCGCCGAGCATGCCCCGCCCGACGGACGGCCCCACTTTCCGCCGCGGGCGAAGTCCGTCATCTGGATTTTTCTCTCCGGCGGGTACAGCCACGTCGAAACGTTCGATCCCAAGCCGGCCCTGAACTTGTACGCCGGGATGACCTTCGACGAGACGCCGCTGGAGAACCCCCTTCACTCGCCGCTCCACAAGAAGCGGTTCCGCTCCGTGCCGGCCGAGGAGATCAACGTCCGCGATGTTTATCCCAGCATCTACCCGATGCAGGTCGGCTGGCGGAAGCACGGGCAAAGCGGCATCGAGGTGACCGATTGGTGGCCGAACCTGGCCGGGTGTGTGGATGACCTGTGCTTCGTCCGCAACATGTGGACGACCGACAACGATCACGCCGCCGAGAATCAAATTCATACCGGCCGGCACCGTCTCGACCCGCCGCAACCGAGCATCGGCGCCTGGGCCCACTACGGCTTGGGCGCCTTCAATGAGGATCTGCCGAAGTTCGTCGTACTGGGCGGCCCCACGCGGTCCGACACGCGGCAATCGATCGACGCCAACTACCTCGGCCCGCAGCACGCCGGCGTGCCGCTCTCGCTCGATCCCCAGAACCCGCTCCCCTTCGGCCGGCGCCGTGTGGATCAAACGGCCGAGGAGCAGCGCAACGAGTACGAGTTGATCGGGAAGCTGAACGGGCTGGCGGCGGTCGAGTACCCGGCGGACCAGGAGCTGACGGCCCGCATCCGCGCGTATGAACTGGCCTATCGCATGCAAGCCGCGGCGCCGGAGGCGATCGACTTCGCCCGGGAAACCGCGGCGACGCAGAAACTTTACGGCCTGGACAACGACGCGACCCGCGTCGCAGGGCAACGGCTCCTGGCGGCGCGGCGGCTGGTGGAGCGCGGCGTGCGATTCGTGCAGGTCTTCCCGTCTTCCTATGGCGTCTGGGACTCCCACCAGAAGCTGAAGGAGAACCACACCCGCCTCTGCGCCACCGTCGATCTTCCCGTGGCCGGCCTGATCCGCGACCTCAAGCAGCGCGGCCTCTTTGACGAGACAGTGGTCGTCTTCTGCACCGAGTTCGGCCGCACGCCCGGCATGGAGCAGCGGAACGGCGGCAAGGACGGCCGCGACCATCATCCGCACGGCTTCACGATCTGGCTGGCCGGCGCCGGCGTGAAGCAAGGGCACGTCCACGGCGCCACGGACGAACTCGGCTACCATGCCTTGGGCGAAGGTCACTACGTGACCGACCTTCACGCCACCGTGCTCCACCTCCTCGGCCTCGACAACCGCCGCCTGGAAGTCCCCGGCCATAAACGCCTGGAGATCGATCACGGCCGAGTGATCCACGAAATACTGGCGTAATCAGGCGACGCAAACTCGCCAGCGAGAAAACAAGGTCGTAGACTCCCGCTGCTACCGGAGTTCGAAGTTCACTTCGTTTGCGCCGGGAAGAACATCGACGGCCAGAACGGTGGCGCGGTTGTAGATGGCCGGGATGGGCCCGGAGGGACCGCCGGGCGGCGCGTCGATGGACACGGAATATGCGCCGACAGAGATTGATGCTTCGGGGAAGGAAAACCGTCCGTCATCGTTAATCGTCGCTCGCAGGGGACGCGGCTTCGCCGTTTTTCCAGCCGGGGTCAGCGTGATCGTCCCCACAAGCGGCTCCCCCCTCATTGTCACAAGTCCCTCGAGCGTCGCCCGCTCCACGCGGCCCACGGACGCGACGTAAACTCCGACGCCGATGGCGGCAATCGTCATCAAGAGAAGCAAGCTCGCCAGCGAGAACTGAAACAGGCGACGCGGGGACGCTTTAGGCATTGGACCAACTGCAGGTACGCGTTTCATCGAAGCTTGTCCCGTTGGCGTGGGAGGAAAGGGCGCCATCCCTTGGCGCTGCGAGTTGCGATTATGGCTACGTTAACCTCGCCGTTCGCAGCCGGAGGGCGTTTGCGACGACGGATACCGAGCTGACGCTCATCGCCGCCGCGGCGATCATGGGACTGAGCAGCAGATGCTCGGAAATGGGGTACAGCACGCCGGCGGCGATCGGCACCCCGATCGCGTTATAGATGAAGGCGAAGAAGAGGTTCTGGCGGATGTTCCGCATCGTGCGGCGGCTGAGCTTCACAGCCCGCACGATGCCCCGCAAGTCGCCTTTGACCAGGGTGACGCCGGCCGATTCAATCGCCACATCGGTCCCGGTCCCCATGGCGATTCCCACATCGGCCGCGGCCAGAGCGGGAGCGTCGTTAATCCCGTCCCCGGCCATCGCGACCTTGCGGCCCTCGGCCCGGAGGGCCTTGATCCGCTGGTGCTTGTCCTCGGGCCGCACCCCGGCGGCGAAGTCGTCGATGCGCAGCTTTTCCGCCACGCTTCGGGCGGTCCTCTCATTATCGCCGGTGAGCATGATGACCCGTAGTCCCAGGCCGTGCAGCGTCCGCACCGCTTCGGGCGTGGACAGCTTGATGGGATCGGACACCGCGAGCAAACCGGCAAAGGCGCCATCGACGGCGACGAACATCACGGTGCGCCCCTGCTGCTGCAGTTCCTCGGCCCTCTTGTCGAGTTGATTGAGCTGGGCGGCGCCCTCATCGGCCAGCAGCGACCGCTTGCCGATCACGACACTCTTTCCTTCTACCGCTCCATGCACGCCGCCCCCGGTCACCGAGTCGAAATCTTCCACCGGCGGCAGCGCGATCCGCCGCTCTTTGGCGCCCTCGACGATCGCCCGCGCCAGCGGATGCTCGCTGTTCTGCTCCACGGCGCCGGCCAGCCGCACGAGATCTTCTTCCGAGAATGAACCGGCGGAATTC
>JAHWKS010000442.1 GCA_019347795.1 Planctomycetota bacterium
CAAGCCCCCGGACGTGGTGTTCGAGGTCACGTCTACCTCCACCAAGCGCGAGGACGAGCACGACAAGCCCGTGCTGTACGCGGCGATGGGCGTAAAGGAGTGTTTCCTCTACGATCCGACCGCCGACTACCTCGAACCGCCGCTCCACGGCTATCGCTTTGGGAAGGGTGTGCCGACGCCGATCCGGCGGGACAAACGCGGCGCTCTGGTCAGCCGATGCTTGGGCGTATCGCTGCGGCTGGAGGGGTCTGATCTGGTGATGGCAGACCAAACCACCGGCGAGCGTCTCTTGACCCAAGTGGAGTTTGAGCAAGCGCAGCGAAAGGCCGCGGAAGAGAAACAGAAGAGTGTAGAGGAGCAGTTGCGCGCCGCCCAGGCCGAAATTGCGAAGCTGCGCCGGCAGTTGGGGCAATCGCCCCCGGGCGAATGATCGCGACTATCGCAAACCGCCCCGACGTCCGCGTGGCTGGGGCTGGACCCGCGAGGGAAGAGCGATGGCGATCGCCCACCGCACCGTCCGCCATTCCTTCCAAGGCGCCGCCGGGCTGGGCGAACGCGGCTCCGACCACGAGTATTAACCCCGTAGAGCGGGTCGCCCGCCGAACACGATCGATTTGTCGCCGTGGACTAAACGCTTCTCCGCGCTATGGCGACCGAAAGGATGGCCGATGCAAAAACGCTCCTGGACGGCGGCCGCTGGTCCTTCGCATACTACGTTGCCGGTTACGCCGTCGAGCGCCTTCAAGTCGTGCGTTCTGATCACACTGAAGGTACTCGTCCTGCTGCTGACCTGTGTAGCCCATCCCCTGCTCTGTGCGGCCGCGCCGCAGCCGGCCGATTCAGGGGCCCCGTTTGACGGCGAGACCAACAGCATTCGTGTCGATCGTGGTGAACGATTCAACCTGATGCCGTTGACGCTCAGCGTCTGGGTGTCGCTCAACGACTACCGCGAGCCGCAGGTGCTCTTCAACCGCGGATCGCGCGCACACCTGTTTACGCTCTACATGACGGAAGCGCGGATCGTCTTCGTCACGGATCGGGCCCATGACGTGACCGTCGCCGCCACGGCCCAGCGCCCGCCCCTGCGCACGTGGACGCATCTGGCGGCGACCTACGATGGGAAACACTTGGTCCTCTATATCAACGGGAGGCCCGCCGCAAGTCAGCGCGCGCCGGCGGAGCCGCCGCTTTACAAGGGAGAGGCGGGCAAAGCGCCGCTGTTCGTCGGCGCCGAGGCCGAGGGCTTGAATCCGGTCTCCGGCCGCATGGCCGACGCACGCATCTACGACATCGCGCTCACGCCGGTGCAGGTTCAAGCCGCCATGGCCGGCCGGGAGCCTGCGCCGGATCACATCGTGTTGAAGCTCTCTGGCGAGGAGATGCGCCAACAAATGCGTTCGGACAAGGCCCAGGGCCGTCCGATCCGTTATATCGCCAACGGCGAACTCCCCACGGCCGACGGCTTCCGAGGGCTGTGGTACGCGAACCAACCCTCCGCCGACGAATACAAGTTCAAGTATTCCGGGGGCTTGGCGACGTACCCCCAACAGCATACGCCGATCGCCGTCTACCGGCCGCAGGTCCAGAAGACGTTTTTTGTTTATGGCGGACGGTCCGCGGAGAGCAACGTGCTGCTGCACATGGTCAGCTATTACGACCATGCCGCGGGCAAGCTGGCCCGCCCTCGTGTGCTGCTCAATAAGCGGACCTCCGACGCGCACGACAACCCCACGCTGCTGATGGACGAGCAGGGCCATCTGTGGATATTTTCCAACGCGCACGGCTCGGCCAAGCCCTCTTACATTCACCGCTCGCGCAAGCCTTATGACATCACCGCCTTCGACCACGTGCTGACGACCAACTTCTCCTACGGCCAGCCGTGGCGGATCGACGGCCACGGCTTTGTGTTCCTGCACACGCGCTACAGCAGCAAGGGGCGCGTCCCGCATGTGTCCACGAGCGCCAATGAGCGCGACTGGTCGGCGCCGCGTCCGCTGGCGGACATCGATGCGGGCCATTACCAGGTCTCCTGGCCGCACGGCAAGAAGCTGGGGACGGCGTTCAACTATCATCCAGCGGATGCGCCAAGTTCGCCTCCGCTGAACTGGCGGACGAACCTGTACTACATGGAGACGCACGATGGGGGGAAGACCTGGCAAAACGTGCAGGGGCAGATGCTGGACCTGCCGCTGACTGAGCCGGACAACCCTGCCCTGGCGGTGGAGTTCTGGTCTAAGAAGACGTTGGTGTACCTCAAGAACGTGCAGTACACCGGCGGGGGGCGCCCGGTGGTCCTGTTCCTCAACAGCCGCGGCTATGAAGCCGGGCCGAAGAACGATCCGCGCACGCTGCGGACCGCGCGCTGGACCGGCTCGGAATGGGAGATCCGCGACGTGACCACCACCGACAACAACTACGACTTCGCGACGCTCTACATCGAAGAGGACGGGGCGTGGCGCGTCATCGGCACGACCGAGCCGGGCCCGCAGCGCTACAACACCGGCGGCGAAGTCGCCATGTGGCTGTCCCAAGATCAGGGCCGGAACTGGCGGAAGGTCGAGCAACTGACGCGCGACTCCGAGTACAACCACACCTACCCGCGCCAACCGCTGGACGCGCATCCGGACTTCTATGCGCTGTGGGCGGACGGGCATGCGCGGGAGGAATCGATGTCGCGGCTGTATTTCTGCACGCGCGACGGACAGGTCTTCCGCATGCCGCCCAAGATTGAAGGCGACGCCGAGCTGGTCGATCCCGAGCCGATCGAAGCGTCCAACGGATCCTGAATCACCCGCGCTGGAGGAAACAGACGGATGAGCAGTTCGTCATTCGTCGGTTTGTGGGCCCCGAGGCTTGGCGGGGGCGGTCGCGGGACTTCTGAACGGGAGGCGACTCAAAGCGGCTCCTCTGTTATGCTGCGCTGTGAAGGACGATCCGGCCGCGGCAGCGGGCGCCGGGCATGAGCATGGCAGGGTAACAGCAGCCGGACAGAGCCGCATCGCTGGTCAAACAGCGACTGAACCGAAGACGGACTCCCACCCACAACAAGTCCAAGGCATGCGAAGCATTCTGGCAAGGCCGTTGATTCTCGCCCTCCTCGTGCTGAGTTCCACTTCCCTTCCCGCGGCCGATCCGCCTGAAGGCATCGAATTCTTCGAAAAGAAGATCCGTCCGGTGTTGGTGGCGAAGTGTTATCGTTGCCACTCGAGCGAGAGCGACGAGGTCAACGGCGGGCTCCTGTTGGATAGCCGCGAAAATATTCGCCGGGGTGGGGACCTCGGACCGGCGGTGGCGCCGGGCAAGGAATCCGAGAGCCTTTTGTTGGAGGCGATCCGCTATGAGAGTCTGGAGATGCCGCCGGACGAGCGGCTTGCTCCAGCGGTGATCAAGGATTTTGAGAAGTGGATCGCCATGGGCGCGCCGGACCCGCGCGACGGGAAGGCTCGAGCGGCTGCGCCATCGATCGACATCGAAGAGGGACGCAAGCACTGGGCTTATCAGCCGGTCTCCGATCCGCCTGTGCCGAAGACGCAGGATGCTGCCTGGCCGCGAACCGACATCGATCGATTCATCCTTGCCGGATTGGAAGCGAAACAGTTACGGCCGGTCGCCGACGCGGCGCCGCTGGATCTGTTACGTCGCATCAGCTACGACCTGACGGGCCTGCCGCCGACGCCGGACCGGATCCGCGAGTTTCCGGCCGCTTATGAAAAAGATCCCACTGCCGCCATCACCTCCCTGGTGGATCGGCTGCTGGAGAGCCCGCGCTTCGGTGAACGCTGGGGCCGGCACTGGCTGGACTTGGCGCGGTACGCCGAATCCGCCGGCGGGACCCGCAATATGCTCGTGCCGCTAGCGCCGCGGTATCGGGATTACGTGATTGCCGCCTTCAACGCCGACAAGCCTTATGATCGGTTCGTTCGCGAGCAACTCGCTGGCGACCTGATGCCCGCCGAGAGTGACGCAGTACGAGACGAGCAACTGACCGCCACCGGTTTCCTCGCCCTCGGACCGAAGGAATTCGACTGGGACGACCTTCGCTTCCGCATGACCATCGTGGCCGAGCAAATCGATGTGGTGGGCCGAGTATTTCTCGGCCAGACCTTGGCCTGCGCCGAATGCCACGACCACAAGTTCGACCCGTTTTCCACAGCGGATTACTACGCCCTGGCGGGCATTTTCTACAGCAGCAAGCCGCGCATGGGCCTCAACCCCAAGGAGAGCGCCTTTGTCGGCGAGCTGGCGCCACTCTCCGGCGCCGATGCGACCTTCACCGATGAGGATTGCAAACGAAAACGGGAGCAGTGGAGCAAAGCCTACAAAGCGACCGCCTTCCTGCGCGACGAAAAACGCCGCTTGCTGACGGAGGCCGGGCTCACCAGAGCGAGCGAGCGTGAGCAGGAGGCATTTCTGGCAAAACAGCCCAGCGTCCAGAAGGCCGCCGCCGCCAAAGAGGAGCAGGACGCCAGGCTCGCGGCGATTGAAGAGCAGCTTCACGCCGCCATGCGCCAATCAATCATCGGCATGCGCGACCTGCAAGAGCCGAAAGATCTCGCCATCCACATCCGCGGCGAGCTGAGGCTGCTCGGCGAAGTCGTGCCGCGGGGTTTTCCCAAGGTCCTGACGGGCGAATCGACGCCCCAGGTCAACCGCGAGCAGAGCGGCCGCCTCGAACTGGCCGACTGGATCGCCAGTCCGGACAACCCGCTGATCGCCCGCGTCATGGTCAACCGCATCTGGCAGCACCTGTTCGGCGCCGGTCTGGTGAATTCTCCCGACAACTTCGGCGCCACCGGGGAGCCGCCCAGCAACCCGGCCCTGCTCGATCATCTCGCCCAGCGGTTCATCGCCCACGACTGGTCGGTGAAGTCGATGATCCGCGAAATCGTGCTCAGCCGCGTGTATCAACTCAGCGCCGATCATGACGAGGCCGCGTATGCGGTCGATCCGGCCAATCGCCTGCACTGGCGGATGAGCCGCCGCCGGCTGGAATCGGAGGCGATCCTGGATTCCATGCGCGTTGCCAGCGGCGAACTGAAACTCGGGCCGCCGCCGGAGCGGTTCGCCATCACGAAGGGCGATCAGCGGATCAAGTCCTTCGACCGCCAGGCATGGCGCGAACCGGTGGAGAACTACCGCACCGTGTACCAGCCGATCTTCCGGGAATTCGTCCCGTTCGACTGGAGCGTCTTCGACTTTCCCGACCCGGCGCTGCTGAATGCCGAACGCGCCGTCACGACCGTGCCGCCCCAGGCACTTTTCATGATGAACAGTTCCTTCGCGGTGGAGCAGTCGCGGAAACTGGCCGAGCAAATCCGCTCCTCTGTAGAAGGGGACGGCGGCGAAGCGGCGGTTCGGCAGGCCTACGTACTCGTGTTGGGCCGCTTTCCCACAGAACAGGAAATCGCCGAAGGTCGCGAGTTCCTCGACCAGTTCCGTGCAGAGGCGGAGAAGCCGGACCGCGACAAGGCTCTGGCCGTGTTTTGTCAGGCCCTCTTTGCCTCTGCGGAATTCCGCTACACCTACTGATCAAGGACACCGACGTGCCGAAGAATTCGATGCTCCTGTCACGCCGCGATCATCTTCGCATGATGTCCGGCGGCTTTGGTTACCTCGCCTTCTCCG
>JAHWKS010000443.1 GCA_019347795.1 Planctomycetota bacterium
ACTGCCAGCCCCTGCGGCGCATGTAAAAACCGCCGCAGGCCCAGATCCTGCGGCGGTTGTCGATCCATCGCTTGTCGCCAAGCGAACGTCACGGTGTTTCAATGCCCAGCTTCGCCTCTTCCTCTTCCTGAATGATGATCCGCGGCGTGACCATCATCATCAGGCTCTGCGTCGAGCGGCCGATGCCCACGTTCTTGAATAGCCGGCTCACGTACGGCACCTTGCTCAACAGCGGCAGCCCACGTTCGTTGCGGCCTTCCTGCAATCGCTTGATGCCGCCCAACAGCACCGTGCCGCCATCGGGAACGCTCACCGTGGTGCTGACCGTGGTGAAGGAGAACGTGGGCAACTGGACAGTCGTTCCTTCTTCGATGGTGACGATGTCGTCCTCGTCCGTGTTAGGATCGTTGTCCTGATCTCCCGAGACGCGCGTCGTCTTGCCGTTGAAGGTGAACTCCTCGACGTTGCCGATCTGGCTGAAGAAGGGCACGAGCGTCAGCCGCACGAATCGGCGGTCGTTGGAAACCACCGCCTGCACCGAAAGCGACGTGCCCTCGCTGAGGACCACCACCACCGGTGCGTGGGCGGCGGCGAAGTCGCCCACGACCGGGACGATGCTGGTCACGAACGGCCGCTGCGTGGTGTCCGAAACGGTCGCCTGCTGGCCGTTGAACAAGGTCACCTTGGGCGCCTGCAGCACGTTCGTGCGGCTGTCGCCTTGAGCGGCCTGGAGGAGGAAGAATACCTCGATGTCGCTGAGAATAGCGAAGCCGAAGTTGGCGGCCGTGGCCGGGTCGAACCCGCCGAACTGCGGGATCGCCGAGGCGAAGCTCGCTTGCGTGAAGGAAAGATCGCCGTCGGTGGTGACCTGCCCTGTCGGGTCCAGGCCGACCGTGAGGCTCGGGCCGTCGTCGTCGGGGATGATGCCCTGTTGCGAGAAGATCGAGTTGTCGTCGATGTCGAAGTCAAAGTCGATGCCGATCCGCTCGAAGAAGTTATCGTTAATGGTGATGAACCGCACCTCGATCGTCACCTGCAGGTCCTGCAGACGCCGTAACTGCTCCAGGAGATCCGCGATCTGCTCGTGGATTTCCTGCGTCTGGCTGATCACCAGCGAGAGGTTTCCGCCGTGTTGATGGATCGCGCCGGGGCCGCCCACCTCATCCCAGCTTTCGGGCGCGATGGTGGTGGTGATCAGCTCGATCAGCGAGTCGAAGTCGGGCTGCGAGCCGCCGCCCAATCCGCCGGGACCGAAACCCAGCGGGTTCTGTCCGCGGCCGGAGGAGGGAATGCTGCCGGTGGGTCCCATCTGCGCCAGCGCCAGCGGGTTGATGTTCCCCGGCTGCTGATCGTTCTGCGCCATCACCGTCAGCGGCGCCATGCCCGAGCCGCCGAACGGCTGCCCGTAGGGCGTGGACCCGTAGGCGTTGCGGATGGCGGCCGGCAGCCCCATGTTGTAGCTGGGCGCGAAGTTGGGGATGGGGATCACCAGGTCGCCGACGTTGTAGACCTTGGGCGCCACGTCGGAGCGGCGGACCGTTTCGCTGGTGATCTCCAGCACTTCGTTGCGAATGACGTAGCTCAGGTGGAGAGGCTCGAGGATCAAGGTCAACGCCGACCGCAGCGAAACCGGCTCGCGAAGCTGCAGGTTGATGGGAACGTCGCTCGTGATCCCCTCGGCCCGCATCCCCTCTTGGTTGAGGTGGAAGTTGACGCCCACCGCGGCGCTGAGGATGTCCATCACCTCCGCCAGCGGCTGGTTGTTGAACCGCACATCCACCGGCTCTTTGAGCACGTCCTGGATCTTGATCTCCGCCGGGTTGAGGCGGCGTCCCTGCTCCTGGAGCCACTGCCGGCGGGACTGCGAAAGCTCGCTCCACTGCCGCGCGTCGCCGAACTGAATTGGGTAGCGGTCGTCGAAGGGAACCGACGAGGCCTCGACGGCCGTCAAGGCCCCGTCGAAGCCGGCCGCCCGCTCATCCCGCAGGGCCAGCTTCGACTCATACGCTTTCACGAAGCGGGACTTCCAGATCATCATCGACACCACCGCCTCGTCCGGTGCGATCTCCCGGGCTTGCAGGGCGATCACCTCCGCCTCGGCGTAGCGCTCCTGGTCCATGAGCTTGTTGAACTCTTCCACGAGCTCCGCCAGCCGCTCCTGCGAGGCGAGCTTCATGGCCCGCTCCCGATCAATCTCCGCCAGGATGGCCTTGTTCTCCGCCTTCAGCTCGATGTTCGCGCGGTTGGCGTCGATGTAGGCTTCCATCTTGCCGAGGGTGCGATCGACCATCGCCAGGAGCTGGCGCCGCGGGCCGGGGCTCAGCGGGGAGGCGGCCACGCGCTCGCGGACCTTCTTCATGCGCTCGAAGCCGGCCAGCGGGTCGGCTTCCATCAGCGCTTCGGCTTCGCGCGTCTCGACGTTGATTTCCCGCGAGAGCCGCTGCAGCGTGCGTTGCTCCTCGGCGTCCATTTCTTGCAGCGGCGCGGGCTCGCCCGGCGCCGGCGCCGGGGCGATCGCGCGGCCCAGATGATCCTGCAATCGCTGCCGGGTGAGTGGGTCGAGCGTTGCCTCGTGCTTCCAGGCGTCGCGAAAGTGCTTCAAGGCCTGTTCCCGGTCTTGATTCTCAAGCGCTTTGAGTCCCGACTCATAAAGCTCATAACCCGGTCCGCCGCGATTGCCCGCCAGCGGCGCCGGAGGCGCAGCCCGCGGCGTGGGAGGACTCGGGTTGAGCGGCGGAGCGACTTGCGCCTGCGTGTTCGCCGGGACGGTGCGGGTTGTGTCGTTCTGCGGGTCGTAGACGCTTTGCTGAACCGGGAAGACGCGGGGAGCTGCGGATTCGCCGCTCTCTTCAACGGCAAACGCGGCGGCGGGCATCACGCCCATGCCGCGACGGGTCATCTCGCTTTCAATCTCCATCAGCAATGCCCACGGCGGCGTCTCCCCTGCGGTGAAGGCCGAGTTCGGAACCCGAATGTCGCGGGCCTGTGACGCCAGCCGGTGAGCCATGTTCAAGTCGCCGCCGTCCAGGGCCGCGCGGGCCTGAGCGACCAATCGCAATGTGCTCGCTTTGGCGTCGTCGCGGGAGGTTGTGGAGTTTGCGTCGGCGGTTTCCTTCGGCTTCGGCAACCGGCGCATCTCGCCGCCGAACTCGCCCACCTGGGGCTCGGCGGCAGCGGCGGTCGGGGCCGGAGTCGTCTGGACGCCAAGCAGCGAGCCGTCATCGGTGCGAATCAAGTAAGGGTTGGTCACCGCGGCGCCGCCGAACGGGTTCTCTCTCCCCTCGATCGGTTGACCTTCGAGCAGCGCCGGCAGCGTATTTCGATCGGCCGCGGCCGCCTCATCCGGCGTCAGCGTCGGACCCGCTTGCGGTTGCGGCGTTGCCGCCAGCTCCTGCGGCGAGACGCCCGCGCGGAGGAGCGCCTCGGCCAGTTGGTGGGGCGAGTATTCGCCCGGCGCGAACTCCGCGCCGACCGCCTTCGCTTTGCGATACCAGTGAAGTCCCGCGACGCTGTCCCCCCGGGCGACGGCCGTTCGTCCCTTCTCCAAATATGTCGCCGCCTGCTCGCGCTGCGTGTTCGTCAAGCGGTCAAATGCCTGCTCGCGACGTTGGGCGGCAAACGGATCGACCGCCCGCGGCTCATCCGCCGGAGCGCGGGAAAAGGGGAGCAGTCCGCCGACGCCGGTTTGACCCATCGCCCAGACGGCGGCGCCGGTCGGCCGGACCTGCGCCTCCGCCCGATCGGGCGAAGCCAATAGCGTCACGCTCAGCGCGGCCAGACCGGCGAGCCAGGGTGCGGTCGCTTTCAACGCGCTTCTCCTTCTTCGAGATGCACGAGTTCCAAGGGGATCAGCACTAGGAACCGCCGCCGGGCGCGCGCCGCGACTTGCAAGAATGGCCCGCGCAAACCCCGCGGCCGCCGCGCATTACCAGCGCGGCGACCAGCCCCGAAAGCGCGCAGAGCCGCCCCCTGCGAGGCGCCCGCCGACGTGGAAATCTCTACAACTACAGACGTGATGCCGGACAAGAGCGGGTTAAATACCGCCGTCGAACCTTACGGTCAAGGTCGTCTGCCGGAAGTATCGGTTACCGGGAGAGTGCGCGTTAGGAAAACTGGGCGGAGTCGCCGGAAGTTTAACGATTGTAGCGGTCGTGCCGCGCCAAAAACTTCGGTTCATGGTTGCCCGGTCGCCGCGATTTGCCCGACTTAGCGACGATCAGACGAGTCCTGTCGCGTCAACGCGAAGTGACATTGCGACGGAATTCTTCGGCCGCTCGCCGCAGCGCCTCGTTCGGTTCCGGCGGGTTTAGAAGGACGTCAACGAACGCACGACTTTCCACCGGATCCAATCGCACCACGTGTTGAAGAGCGAGGTCGCGTAAGGGATTCCCGTCTCCTGACGCATCAGTTTCGTGGGATGGCATGACAAATACCCCTTATTGCTCGATTCGACGAATTATAGCCGGGGGCCTCTTTCCTCGGCTACGTCGGCCGCGGCAATAACGCCGCACGCGCCGCCAGCGCCCGCTCGGTCGCTTCTTTCGGTGTCGCCGCAAGGACGGTGAGGTGGCCCATCTTGCGGCCCGGCAGCGGTTGACGCTTTTCGTAGAGGTGGAGCTTGACGTCGCGGTCGGCCAGCGCGGCAGGCCAGTTTGGCTCGCCGTCGCTCCAGAGATCCCCCAAGAGATTCGCCATCGCGGCGGGGGAGAGCAGGCGATCGGCGCCGAGGGGAAGTCCGCAGACGGCGCGGACCTGCTGCTCGAACTGACACGTGACGCAGGCGTCGATCGTCAGATGTCCCGAATTGTGCGGCCGCGGCGCCAGCTCATTGATGAGGAGCTTCCCTTCGCCGGTGAGAAAGAACTCGACGCACAGCACCCCCACCACGTCGAGCGTCTCCATCACCGAGCGGGCGATCTCCACTGCCTCCCGCGCCACATCCGGCGGGACGTCGGCGGGATAGACCGAAAGATCGAGGATGTGGTTGCGGTGCGTGTTGCCGATCGGTCCGTAGTGAGCCGTCGAGCCGTCGAGGCTGCGGGCGGCGACAACCGACAACTCCTGCTCAAACGGGATGAACGCCTCCAGGACCGCCTCGCTCACGCCCAGCCGCCGCCAAGCCTCGGCGTCGTCGTCACGATCGTTGATGCGAATCTGCCCCTTGCCGTCATAGCCCCAAGCAGCCGACTTAAGCACCGCAGGCCGCCCCAGATCGTCCAGCGCTGTCGCCAACTCAGGTTGATTTTGCACCGCACGGAATGGCGTCACCGCGAATCCCGCCTCGGCCAGCGTGCTCTTTTCCCGGATGCGATGCTGCGTCGTGTGCAGGACCCGGTAATCCGGCCGTACGGGAGCGAAGCGAGCCGCCGTCTCCGCCGTCGCCGCCGGCACGTTCTCAAACTCGAAGGTGACGACCGCCACGTCGCGAGCGAAGCTTGCGACCGCGTCCAGATCGTCATAAGCCGCAGTGATCTCCACATCCGCCACCTGCCCGGTCGGCGTATCCTGATCCGGCGAGAGCACCTTGACCCGGTATCCCATCCGCCGGGCCGCCAGCGCGAACATCCGCCCCAGTTGGCCGCTGCCGAGGACGCCCAGCGTGGCGCCGGGAAG